>CAIXKQ010000111.1 GCA_903920065.1 uncultured Actinomycetes bacterium | reverse complement strand
TTGCTTAAGAAGGTTTGAGTACAGATCAGACCTCTAGAACCTGACGGCGGTTATATGTACCGCATGTTGGGCAAGCAACGTGGTTGAGCTTTGGTTGCTGGCACTGTGGGCAAGTTGAAAGAGCCGCTGCAGTTGTCTTCCACATGCTTCGACGGGAACGTGTCTTTGAACGAGACATTTTTCGCTTTGGTACTGGCACGGTAATCTTCCTTAATCTTGATGGCTACTTGATTGCTGCAAATCTAGATTTGCTAGCTGGTGTTGCGATAGGGCTAAGTATCGCCCATATCGCCTTAATTGCCAAAATCCAGGCTTCCAAGACCCGACCAGCGAGCATCGATGACTTCATGGGCATGGTCCTCAGGAAGGGATTCCCACTTTTCCCCGCAATCAGGACATAGCCCAAGGCACTCATCGGAGCAGAGCGGGTTCACCGGCAGAGTCAGAATGATTGCATCGATGATGGGAATCTCAAGGTTCATCAGGTCACCCTCCATCTGTAACTCTACAACATCTTCTAAATCAATATCGTCTTCCTCGCGCTTTTTCTTGCGACCTTTTTCATTTGTGGGCTCGTATCGATAGAGCTCTTGAATTTTTCGGTCGATGACAACCTCAACTGGATCTAAGCAGCGAATACATTCTCCTTGAGCTACCGCATAAATATCGGCGCTGAGAAGAACTCCTTCAGTCACTGATTCAAGTCGGGCGTCAACTTCAATGACATCGCCTTCTGGAACTGCAATCAGCGGCACTCCAATACGCGCATTGGCCGCAATATCAAGTTGATATTCCTTCATTTCTCCAGCGCGACGAGCAAGCTCGTAAGTATTGAGCATGAAAGGTTCGGTATTTCTATTCATCTAAATCAGTCCTCTTGCTAACTAGCGATCAGTGTTTAGCTGAGATAAAACGTCGTTATCGCCCGCGCCTTCAAGTCGTTCACGTCCGCGAGCCACGGCATCGAGGGTCTTGTTCAGAATGACTTCCAGGGTGGCAAGGCGAGCATCAATATATGCCTCGACCTCGCGTCGTTCATCTTCGGCTACTACGCGAGCATCAACCAAGATTTTCTGCGCTTCATCACGCGCTGCCTGCACGATTGAAGTCTGCTCGATCATTCGTGAGACATCTTCACGTGTCGTTGCAATCATCGCTTCAGCGCTATTTCGTCCCTCATCAATAATTCGATCACGATCTTGCAAGATGGCTTCGGCACTTAAGAAATCAACTGGGAGAAAGTCACGGGCGCTCTGCAAAATCTCCAACATCTCCCCGCGATGGACAACACAAGAAGCAGAAAGTGGCACACCGCGTGCCTCTTCAATCATCGCAATCGCGGTATTAAGTTTCTCTATTGAATCCATTGTCATTCTGATGCTCCTACCCGTGCTTTCAGTGCTTGATGAACATTTTCCGGAACCATGGTCGAAACATCTCCACCAAAGTGAGCAAGCTCCTTAACAATTGATGACGATAAGAATGAATGGGTTGGCGAAGTTGCCATAAACATTGTTTCTACACCCGAAGCTTGGGTGTGAACTTGAGCCATTTGCAACTCATAATCAAAATCTGTGACCGCGCGCAAGCCCTTCACAATTGCCTGCACCTTATTTGCCTTGCAGTATTCAACGAGGAGTCCGTCCCCAGAGTCAACCCGGACATTCTTAAACTTGGCAACATTTTGTTGAATCATCTGCATCCGCTCTTCAATAGTGAAGAGTGCTTCTTTCTTACGGTTCACAAATACTGTCACGATTACTTCATCAAATTGATGGCTGGCACGCTCGATGATGTCTAAATGCCCAAAGGTGATGGGATCAAATGACCCGGGACAAACGGCGCGTCTCATAGTGCAAACGCTAGCAATGATTCGAGTTGTTATCCATTTTGCGCATCTATAGGCGTGGGAGAACCATAGAAAATAGTTGCTTGGCCGTAATTCTTTTCACGCACTTGCTCAAGTCCATCGGGCCAGGAAATCTCCCGCACTCTGCTATTTCTCTCTACTGCAATCAGTGCCTGTGGATGTAAGAAGCCACCAGTAACAAGCTGGATCAGGGTTTCAATCACATCAAGATCAGCTAGATCATAGGGAGGATCGACATAAACGAAGTGATATTGAAGCTGGGCTTTATCTTGCAAAAATCGATTCACGCCCATGGTGTAGAGATGAAACATTCCTGGGCATTGTGCGCTCTTGATATTCTCATAATTCTTCGCAATCGCTTGCGCTGCGGGCTCATCTTTTTCTACTGCGTGAACAACCGATGCACCTCGAGACAGAGCCTCCAGTGCAATCGCACCGGTGCCGGCGTATAAATCAAGAACGTGCAGCCCATCAAAATCTCCAAATTCAGAAGCCAGCGTTGAGAAGAGCGCTTCACGCGCACGATCAGATGTTGGACGTGTGGCAGATGCAACGGCATCAATATTTCGCCCTTTTGCCCGGCCGGCGATGATTCTCATAATTAAGCCTTATCTATAAATTCAGCAGCAGCATCTGCTTGTATCTGGGCAAGCTCAGCTTCAAGCAGTGGATGCTCCTTGATGCCAGTATCCAGAATTCTAGATGCATCTTCGCGTGCCTGCTCAATCATTGATTCATCTCGCAAGACGCGCAGTAATCGAAGATGTGATCGTGATCCAGATTGACTTGCACCTAATACATCTCCTTCACGTCGTTGCTCTAAGTCAATGCGCGAGAGTTCAAAGCCGTCGGTGGTGCCAGCAACAGCTTCTAATCGCTCACGTGCTGGCGTTTCAGAAAGGGCTGAAGTCACAAGCAGACATAGTCCAGGTGAGGTTCCGCGACCCACGCGACCGCGCAATTGGTGGAGTTGTGACACACCGAATCGATCGGCATCCATAATGACCATCACTGTGGCATTAGGAATATCCACGCCCACTTCAATAACAGTCGTTGATATCAGAACATCAATCTCTTTATTGCTAAATGCTTTCATCGTTGCATCTTTGAGTTCTGCCGCCTGTTTTCCATGCAAGGGCGCAACACGAAGTCCCTGCAGTGCGCCACCAGAGAGAAGTGGGCCCAGGTCTTCTACTGATGCCAATGTGGATGAACTTTCTCCCATCAGAAAATCAATATCCGCATCCTCCGATGTGCCGGCTGCAATGCGAGGTGCGACAACGTAGGCCTGATGCCCTTGTGATACCTCCTCCCGAATTCGCTCCCACGCACGTTCCAAGAAGCCAGGTTTTTCTAAGACTGGAATGACATGAGTAGTAATCGGCTGTCGTCCAAGTGGAAGTTCGCGCAGAGTTGATACATCTAGATCTCCGAAAACAGTCATGGCAACTGTGCGTGGAATTGGTGTTGCAGTCATGACCAATAAATGTGGTGGGGTGACTGCCTTGTCTTTAAGGGCATCGCGTTGCTCGACTCCAAATCGATGCTGTTCATCGACGACAATCAAACCCAGATCTTTGAACTCAACGCTTTGTCCAAGAAGAGCATGAGTGCCAATCACAATTCCAGCAGCACCTGATGCTGCCTGCGCCAGCGCCTCTTTGCGCGATGCCGCACTCTGTGATCCGGTGATCAGCGTGACATGTGTTGCTTTCTCAGATCCACCCAACATTCCACCATGAGCTAATGGGCCAAGTAGCGTTTGAATGGTGCGCAGATGTTGCGCAGCTAAGACTTCGGTGGGTGCAAGAAGGGCAGCCTGTCCTCCATTATCAATGACAGTCAGCATTGCTCGAAGCGCAACAATGGTCTTTCCGGAACCTACTTCACCCTGCAACAATCGGTTCATCGGATGTGGCTGTTCTAAATCATTTTCAATCTCTGCCGAAACCGCGCGCTGACCCGCGGTAAGTTCGAAGGGCAGAGATGCATCAAATTCTTTCAGGAGTCCATCTGCTGTGACAGTTCGTGCTACCGCATCCAGACCTTTGAGTTCTTTCCGTCGTGTAAGAAGTAACAATTGAAGCAGGAACGCTTCATCAAAGGTAAGTCGCTCTCGCGCCTTTTCGGCGATATCGAGATCTGCCGGATTGTGTAGTTGCACTAGAGCTTGGTGCAGTGTTGGGTAGCCATACTTTTCGCGCATTAATTCGGGTAAGAAATCCGGAACTTCATCGAGTGCGCCTATTGCTAATTCAATACATTGAGCAATTTTCCACGACGGCATCTTTGAACTCGCGGGATACATAGGCAGGTACTTGCCTGCAAAACCTTCCACCGCTGCATCGACATCATTGCCATCGGCAATCAGCTCATAATCTGGATGAGCAAGCTGACGTTTGCCGTTAAAGACTCCTACCTTGCCGGCAAAGAGTCCTTGCTTTCCAATCTTTAAATCTTTCTCACGCCATGCTTGGTTAAAGAAGGTCAGAGATAACTTCGCACTTCCATCGGTAACAATAACTTCAAGAATGTTGCCTTTTCTTCCCTGCAGTCGCCGGCTACTGGCGCTAAATACTTCAGCCAGGATTGTTACCTCATCGCTCTCATTAAGCTCAGAAATATTTGAGAGTTCCCCGCGCACTAAATAGCGACGCGGGTAGTGATGAAGTAAATCCCCAACTGTGAGATAGCCGTATAAATCTCGCAGTACCTTTGTTGTGCGATCACCCAATACTCCAACTAGTTTCGAGTCCAGGGTTGCCATGGCGACATTCTCTCGCCTCGGTTGCAATCCGCCTTGATTTAAGAGCGTGTGCTTTGAGCATAAATTTCACCGGATTCGCCCAAAGCCGCCCCTCTCCCCTCCCCAACCCGTCCCGATCATCCCATCGTCCTCCTAAACCCTAACCCCTAACCCCTAAACCCTTAACACTAAACCCGAACCCCCATCCCGTCCCAATCATCCCATCGTCCCCCTCCCCCCATCCTATCTCCCTCCTCCCATCATGCCGCAACGAGTTGAGGAGGTGAGGGGGTAATGCACGTGCCCATCCTCGCAACAAAGGGCGGCCAGTACTTGCGGCACTGTCCAAAGGGTTTGCAAGATTACCATTTCTACATGTGGCCTAGATCAGTCCCTGAACTGTTCCGGGGGGGCCGGCCCCACCTGACATTTTCCCTTCGCGGATTACCTGTCGTTGTGGATTGTGTTGTGGATCGTGTAAGGGACAAGTGTGCGTGCATGTGTGTGTGTGTGCTTGCGTTGGTGGGGCATTTATCCGGCATCCTGCGACACGGTGCTTGACGCAGTGTCTGCGTCGTTCCCACGCGCTGCAGCACACACTATCTTCACGCACCGCCAGCGCCCGCTTGCCGACAGCACGAGTCCACTTTTCTCTCAGGCTCCCTTTCGTGTCTAACGCCACCGCCTTCCTATAAACCCCCTCTGCCTTGCCTCTGCAACGCCTCTGCAACGCCGCCCCTGCAACGCTGCAACGCCTCTGCAACGCCAGCACATTCCTGCGCAAGCCCCCTTTCCTGCGTGACGCCGTCGAACCCCGCACGTGCAGGACCAACGGGACAAGATCGTCGAATTGATGGGTGCGTGCCCGTGCCCGCCTGCACACGCCGCGTGCTCGATGCGTGCCGTATTGATGGGTGCCTGCTTTTTGAAAAACCTCACACACACCTTCCTCTGCGAGCTGAGTGACGTCCTCGTGCACACACCCGTTGATGGGTGCGTGCCGTATCCACTTCACCGCGCGCACACCCACCCACCCACACACGCACGCACACTGATGGGGGTGCGCCGCGTCCGCCTACGGCTCTGATTGCCCCTTTCTTGCTCCTCTGCACCTCGATCGGTCTGCGACTTGTTGAACTCACGCACGCACACACTTGGGTATGCTCCTTAGCAGGCACACACACACACACACCTTGGTCGGTAGTGGACACCATTCAACGCAGGCAATCAGCGCGCACCTTGCTCCCTGTACCACCCCCCACCTCGTTAACCCCCATCTGCACACCTCATCCGCACCCCCGGCCACCCCATCTCACGCACCCCATCTCACACTGCGAATCGAGAATCGAGCTCAGCGCCAGTAGACAACGAAAGACGAAGCGCAACA
>CAIXKQ010000110.1 GCA_903920065.1 uncultured Actinomycetes bacterium | reverse complement strand
TGAGGGTGGCCGTTTCTATGATCTGAACCTATGGGTTGACTCCATTGGCAACACTTCATTTGTCGTGGGATATGAATTGCTGGGCACCGATGGTGTGGTGCACGCCAAGATGAAGTCTGTGCAAGTGATGGTTTCTATGGAGACAAAGAAGTCTCGTCCAATTTCGGATAAGGAACGCGAATTCCTTAATCGTTACCTCAAAGATTAGTAGGTTCGAATAATGCCAGTGCGAAAGATTCACCCGGGCTGGATTGCAGCAATTGTCACCTTCTTCACGCTCGTTGCAACTGCCGGATTTAGATCTGCACCCACTGTTCTCATTCTTCCCCTGGAAGAAGCCTTTGGCTGGTCCCGTTCGCAAATTTCGTTAGCGATATCAATTAACGTACTTCTCTTTGGTTTGGTAGCACCCTTTGCGGCGGCGCTGATGGAACGCTTTACTGTGCGCAAAGTGGTGATGAGTGCACTTGCATTGGTAGCAGCTAGTGCAACCTCGACGATCTTTATGACCCAACCATGGCACTTATGGGCGCTGTGGGGGATTGGTGTGGGTGTCGGCGCGGGCTCGATGGCGCTGGTCTTTGCCGCAACGATTGCTAATCGTTGGTTTGTTGCCCGTAGAGGAATTGTGGTTGGGGCGCTGACCGCGGCAACTGCAACAGGTCAATTGATTTTCTTACCGGTGATGTCTCACTTTGCAAATGTTTATGGCTGGAAGAGCGTATCCCTGACAGTGGGTGGCGCTTCAGCGCTCATGATTCCTTTCATCTTCCTCTTTCTGAAAGAGAAACCAGAAGCCTTAGGCATGACGCCATACGGCGCCCCAGCAGATTGGCAGCCGCCTGCTGCTAGTGAAATGTCGGCAGGTCGTTTAGCAATTGACACCATAGTGAAATCAGCGAAGGATAAAAACTTCCTTATTCTTTTCTTCTCATTTTTTGTCTGCGGACTTTCTACCAATGGGCTGATTGGCACACACTTCATTCCGGCAGCTCACGATCACGGCATGGGCACAACAGTTGCCGCTAGTTTGTTGGCACTCGTTGGTGTCTTTGATGTGATTGGAACAATTCTTTCTGGGTATCTGACCGATAAGTTTGATCCTCGTAAATTGCTCTTTTTTTACTACGGCCTGCGCGGACTCTCACTTTTCTTACTGCCATCTATTCTCTTTAGCTCCATTCATCCATCCACCCTGGTCTTTGTTATTTTCTATGGCCTTGATTGGATAGCAACGGTTCCACCCACGCTGATGCTCTGTCGCCTGGTTCTTGGGCCACAGCGCGCAACCGTTGTCTATGGCTGGGTCTTTGTGGGTCATCAAGTGGGGGCATCGATTGCTGCCCTTGGCGCGGCGGTAGTGCGAGTAAAACTGGGCGACTATGCAGTCTCTTTCTATATCGCTGCCATCATGTGCATCATTAGCGCTTTTGCTGTGATGCAGATCGCCAAAGGAAAAACTTCGGCAGAGCTGAGAAGTTAATGGAGCGCGATACCACTAATTACTACGAACTCTTTGGCGGGGAAGCCTTCTTTGCTGATCTGGTCTCACAGTTCTATGCCCACGTTGCGGTCAATCCAGTGTTGCGCCCGATGTATCCAGAGTCAGATATGAAGGGTGCAGCCCGCAGATTGCAGATGTTCTTAGAACAGTACTGGGGCGGACCCACTACCTACCAAGAAGAACGTG
Source organism: uncultured Actinomycetes bacterium (assembly GCA_903920065.1). Classification (GTDB taxonomy): domain Bacteria; phylum Actinomycetota; class Actinomycetes; order Nanopelagicales; family Nanopelagicaceae; genus Planktophila. The sequence goes on along the minus strand of CAIXKQ010000110.1, from coordinate 1,574 downwards.
GTCATCCGCGTCTTCGCATGCGCCATGCCGGTTTTCATATTAACCAAGAGGCACGCGATGCCTGGGTTGGCTGCATGAAGCAGGCAGTTGATGGAACATCACTTGGCCAAGATGAAAAAGATAAATTGTGGAGATACCTAGAGGGAGCAGCAAACCATCTGGTTAACCAGATGGATTAATCTTTCTTAGATTTATTTCCTACTAGCAGAATTTCGCCGTTGCGCACAAACCAGAGCACACCATCAGCATCGCGCACCTGAGTGATTCGCAGGCCAACTTTTTCTACTCGTCCGGCAATATCTTGCACGCGAATATCATCGCCCACTCCATATTGATCTTCGACCAACATAAAAATTCCAGAGAGCACATCGCGCACTAGGGTCTGCGCGCCAAGCCCGATGGCCACACCAATCACACCGGCGGAAGCAAGAACTGGCCCCAAACTAAATCCGAATTCACCCAAGATCATTCCGGTTGCAATGATCCAAATGGCGGCGTTATAGGTGGAGCTAAAGACGGTTCCGATTGTGCGGGCTCGCTCTGCCTGTCGTTTTGCCGTTCCTGGTCCTGGCTTCAGGTCAGCCGTTGCAAGGCGCCCAATGGCCCGTGAGATGGCTCGATGGCCGATGACATGACCGATGGCGGCGATGATAAAGATGACGAGGATGCGAAAGGGGGCTCCGTTAAACCAATCCCAGATAGCCTGCGTGCGCTCGTTCATAGGCGTTAAGGGTAGTGAAATCTTTACTAAAACTTCACCACAAAATGCCCCCGTCCGGAAGAGTTTTAGTACAAAATTACCCAATCAGCGCGAGCCACGCGCTGGAACCGAGGTAGAGATGAACCGCTCATTAGTTCTCAACGCCACCTACGAACCATTGGGTGTTGTCACTGATCGTCGTGCGCTCATTCTCGTTCTGAACAACCGCGCCACTATGGTTGAAGCTTCTGGAACCGTCTTGCACTTTGCACATGGTCAGATTGAGCTCCCATCAGTAATTCGTCTCAATAAATTTGTGAAGATTCCTTATCGTCATGCAGTTCCACTTTCGCGTCGGGCAATCTTTGCGCGAGATGGTGGACGCTGCGTCTATTGCACAGCACCGGCCACTTCTATTGATCACGTCATTCCACGTTCTCGTGGCGGCGGTCACAATTGGGAGAATGTCGTAAGTGCTTGCCATAAGTGCAACCATGTCAAAGCAGATAAGCCACTGAAAGAACTTGGGTGGCGACTTCGCACGCTACCGCGTGAACCAGTAGGCGCGGCATGGAGAATTCTCGGAACAGGTCGCACCGAAAATCGTTGGCTGCCATACCTAGAGCCATTTGGCGTCGCTGCTGCAACTGCATAGACTCACCCAATGCTTACGCACCTACTCATGATTAACCAAGAGCCAGGCTCGTTGCCGGGTGAAGGATTAACGGCCGTAGAAACCTTCACTTATTTTGTGGCAGCTCCAGTGGGACTATTTCTGCTCATTTCACTTATTTCATGGGCGCTTACAGGCGAAAAGAAAAAAGGTAAGAGCACCTCTTCCATTACTCACATCGAGTAATTACTGATCAGCAGC
>CAIXKQ010000109.1 GCA_903920065.1 uncultured Actinomycetes bacterium | reverse complement strand
TTATATTCTAGATATGCCGCTGCGCCGTCTGACCAAGATGAGCAAGCTCGAACTTGAAACTGAATCAAAAGAGCTCAAAGGAATCATTGCAGCCCTTGCTACCTTACTGAAGAGCGAAGAAGCGATCCGCAAGCAGGTTTCCGATGAGCTCACCGCGGTAAGTAAGGCATTTGCCACACCACGACGCACACGAATCGGCAAAGAGTAAATTACTTCGGTCGAATTACTGCTGTACCTTTTTCGTGATCAAGAAATTCCACAATATGTGTCGAAATTCCAGCGGCGAACTTATTTGCTAACTCCTTCTCGCCATCGCGACCAGCATCATCTAAGACAACGACTGCCTTTGCGCTCAGTTTCTTGAGCAGTTCGGTAAAGGCTGGGTGACGCGCTTGGCCATCGGCCGTTGCTGGTGGCCCATCGATAAAGAGGAGATCAATCTCGGTGATGTCAGTAAATACCGATGTCTCATACCAACTATTACCTGATGCATGTGGGGAAAGTGGTGCCACACGTATTTCTACATTGGTAATTCCATGGCTATCAAGTAATAGCCGAGTCTTGGCCGCATACTGTGGAGAATTATCAATACTAATTACTCGGGCTTGCGGAGCCGCTTTTGCCAGCACCAGCGTTGAAACACCAGATCCTAAATCAACAATGGTGCAAACATCAGAACTACGTGCGCTGTGCACCAAGGTAAGAAGCACATCAGGAGAAGCTGCCCAACCACGTGTTGGTGGAATAGGTGCATCGAGTGCAAGCAAGTTCAGTAACTGCGCATAGGACTCGCTCTGTCGATAATCGGCGCGGGCTGTGATATTTACTTCGCGCACACTCTTTCGCAGCTCTTTCTCACTTTTGATGAGTTGGTTGAGTTTGGCGCCTAGTTTCCTGCTCAATCGAATCTGATATCCAAGAAATAACAGGGCTATCAGAAGGAGTGCAAGGAGCGTGAGGTTAAACATGGTTCTGAGTGTACGGGGCGCGAAATGCCAAGGTAAATACTGTGGGAAGATACGCCCAAATGATTGCAACAACCGCTCTTGAACTCCGTGCTGGTGCACGCCTTTTGGTCTCGGGAGTCACAGTACGTATCAACAATGGGGATCGAATCGGATTCGTTGGGCGTAATGGCGCTGGTAAATCCACTCTCGCAAAAGTCCTCGCGGGTGAAACCCTTCCTGCAGGTGGCGGCGTTCAGCGCACCGGAAAAATTGGCTATCTGCCGCAAGATCCACGCACGGGTGAAGATCAAGGAACGGCGCTAGACAGAATTTTATCTGCGCGCGATCTAGACCAAATTGCTGTACGTATGGCGCAAGTAGAGCACGAGATGTCTACTACTGAAGGCGCAGAACTTGAAAAAGCGCTCGAGCGTTACACCCGTGTAGATGCTGAATTCAGCGCAGCCGGTGGTTATGCCGCAACTGCTGAAGCCGAAGCAATTGCCCACTCTCTTGGCGTTTCCGAGGCCGTTTTTAACAATCAACTCGACACTCTTTCCGGTGGTCAACGCCGACGTATTGAACTTGCTCGCATCCTCTTCTCGGGCGCTGAAACGCTGCTACTAGATGAGCCCACTAACCACTTAGATGCTGATTCCATCATCTGGCTTCGAAACTACCTCGTTAATTACTCAGGTGGCCTCGTCATCATCTCTCACGATGTGAACTTGATTGAAACCGTGGTCAATAAAGTCTTTTATATCGATGGCAATCGAAATGTCATCGATGTCTATAACTTAGGCTGGAAGCAATACCTCTTACAGCGCGAACAAGATGAACACCGCCGCAAGAAAGAGCGCGCCAACGCTGAGAAGAAAGCGGAAATCTTGCAGAAGCAAGGCGAGCGAATGCGCGCCAAAGCATCGAAGGCAACTGCCGCCCAAGGCATGTTACGTCGCGCTGAAAAACTACGATCATCACTTGATGACGTGCGGGTCAAAGATAAGGTGGCAAAACTTCGCTTTCCAACTCCTGCCCCATGTGGCAAGACTCCCCTGTCAGGTGAAGAGCTATCAAAGAACTATGGCTCACTTGAAATCTTCACCGACGTATCTTGTGTGATTGATAAGGGCTCCCGCGTTGTGATCTTGGGCCTGAACGGCGCCGGCAAAACAACTTTACTTAAAATCCTGGCCAACCAACTTGAATCCGATACCGGCAAAGTCGAACATGGCCACGGGCTCAAACTCGGCTACTACGCCCAGGAACATGAAATGCTCGACTTCGAGCGAACCATTCTGGAAAACATGATGTCCTCTAAAGATGACCTACGTGAACCAGAAGCGCGTAACGTGCTTGGTTCATTCCTCTTCGTCGGCGATGATGT
>CAIXKQ010000108.1 GCA_903920065.1 uncultured Actinomycetes bacterium | reverse complement strand
AATCAATACTTGGTTGGTTCCAGTCCAGAACCCACCACTGCAATCTCTCGTAATCTCGTTCAACGCAGATCTTTCCTAACTCTTTAAGGAAAGCTAATCCGTATCCCTTACCGCGAAATGCGGGATCAATGTAAAGATCCTCAAGGTAGATACCTGGTTTGCCTACCCATGTTGAGTAGTTCAGGAACCAAATTGAGATTCCAACTACTAGGCCGTTATCTTCTGCAACATGGCAGAAAGCAACAGGATTTTCTCCAAAGATTGTTTCTTCGATTTGTTCAATTGTGGCTTTTGCTTCCAAGGGTGCTTTTTCATACTCGGCTAGATCTTTAATCAGCTGATGAATGCGCGGTGCATCTGCTTTGGTTGCATAACGAATCATTGTGGCAGTCTATATCGATTGCGGGGGAGTCTTTGAATAAGTAGGTCATCAGTCAATGTTTTCAATGCTTTTTCGACCTGTGATTCTTCAGGCCACAACTTCTTTATCGCAGATTCTGTTAGTGATTCATTCTCGCGTAGTGCTTGAACAATTGTTCCGCGGCATTTGCGATCAGTGCCATGCCAATCTTGTGATTTACGAACTAGATCTGTTTTTGGATAGCCATTCTTGCGCCAGTTGCACTGACCAATTATTGGACAGAGTTCACATGATGGGTTCTTTGATGTGCAAACAAGTGCGCCAAGTTCCATAGTTGCAGCAGCCCATAGGTGTGCATTCTTAGTTGGAAGAATCTCAAGTCTGCGTGCTTTCTCTCGAGCAGTTGGCGCAGGTTTTGGATGTTCTTCGCCATCAATTGCGCGCACCAGTAATCTGCGAATGTTCACATCCATCACAAGTGATCGTTGTTCAAATGCAAAGGCTGCAATGGCAGCAGCGGTGTATTCACCAATGCCTGGTAGTAGCTGAAGTGTTTCTTGATCTTCTGGCACTTTGTTATTGAAATCTTCAGCGATGATTTGAGCGGCAGCATGTAGTCGCAATGCACGGCGTGAATAGCCAAGACGTCCCCAAGCGGTAATGACTTGTGCAGGTGTTGCCTGCGCTAAATCTTTGGGAGTTGGCCAACGCTCCATCCACTCATTCCACTTAGGAAGAACTCGATTAACTGGAGTTTGTTGCAACATGTATTCACTGACCATTACACCCCAAGGGGATGTCTCGCGCCACGGTAAATCTCTTTTGTTCTTTTTAAACCAAGTAAGAATTGGTTTTTCTAACGAACTCATTCGCCCGAGATTTTTACCCGTTTTAGCGCGGCATCAAGACGTGAAACTTCAACGATCTCCATGCCATCAATCTTTGTGTCTGATCCGGTTGGTACTAGTGCGCGCTTGAAACCAAGACGATAAGCCTCTTGCAGTCTGCGATTAACACCGCTGACCTTGCGTATTTCACCAGCTAAACCAACTTCACCAATTGCTACTAAATCTGAAGGTAGGGCAAGACCTTTTGCAGCAGATGCGACAGCCAAAGCAAGGGCTAAATCAGCCGCCGGCTCTGTCATTTTCATGCCGCCAACAGTTGCTGCATAGACATCTCTGCCACCTACACGCACATTTGCACGTAGTTCTAGAACAGCAAGAGTCATTGATGTGCGAGCAGAGTCCAAACCTGAAACAACTCGACGTGCATTTCCGTAATCATTTTCACGACCAGCAGAGACTAGGGCTTGGATTTCAGCCAACAGTGGACGGCGTCCTTCAAGAGTGACAGTGACACATGTGCCTGGAACTGGTTCTGCATGGCGTGATGTGAAAAGCCCAGTTGGGTCAAGGACAGATTCAATTCCGGTATCACTTAAGTCAAAGCAGCCAACCTCATCTGATGCACCAAAGCGGTTTTTGATTGCGCGGATTAAGCGAAGACGTGAATGACGTTCGCCTTCAAACTGCAACACAACATCAACGATGTGTTCTAGAAGTCTAGGGCCGGCAATCGAACCATCTTTTGTTACATGTCCAACCAATAACAATGTGATGTCACGATCTTTACAGATGCGAATTAATGCACCAGCAACTTCACGAACTTGTGTAACTCCACCAGGTGCGCCATCTGCTGCGGAACTTCCAATAGTTTGAACTGAGTCAATGATCAGTAGTTGTGGCTTAACCGAATCAATATGGGCAATGACTGCGCCAAGATCTGTTTCAGATGCAAGAAATAGTTGTGAGTCAATTGCATTGATGCGCTCTGCGCGAAGTCGCACCTGTGAGGCAGATTCTTCACCACTTATATAGAGTGCAGAGATTCCCTTTGACGCCGATTGCGCAGCAACTGAAAGTAGAAGTGTTGATTTACCAACGCCTGGTTCGCCCGCTAATAAAATCGCAGCACCTGGTACTAATCCGCCACCAAGAACACGATCAAGTTCTGAAACACCTGTTGGGCGTGCATGGGCTGCAGATAAATCAACATCACCAATAGGAGTTGCTTT
>CAIXKQ010000107.1 GCA_903920065.1 uncultured Actinomycetes bacterium | reverse complement strand
TTGCTGCCTGCCGTGAACTCTTTGGCCTGGAAAATCAATTTGGCGCAACTGCTGGTTCTTTTCCCAGTGAGAACCCACTGATAACTTCACTTATTTACATGATTATTATTATGGCGATATTTATTCCGCTCAGCGTTCGTAAATATCGCAACTACGCAGATTAACTATAAAACTCGGCGCTCTTAATCTCTACCTTGATATCGCGCCCATTGGGTGCGGTGTAGGAAACGGTAGCTCCGATTTCTGCACCTAATACGGCAGCGCCCAGTGGTGATTTCTCGGAATACACATCAAGATCACCGGATGCGATTTCGCGCGAACCAAGTAAGAATTTCATCTCATCTCCGGCAATAGATGCGGTGACAACCATGCCTGCTCCCACTTTTCCATCGGCGCTGGCTGGTGGTGTTCCGATATGAGCATTTTCTAACATCTGCTTTATCTGGCGAATACGCGCTTCCATCTTGCCTTGCTCATCGCGCGCTGCGTGATAGCCGCCGTTCTCTTTCAGATCTCCTTCAGCGCGCGCGGCCTCAATCTTTGCCGTAATTTCTTTACGCCCCGGACCTTCTAGGCTCGCCAGTTCGCCAGCTAAACGATCAGCTGCTTCTTGGGTAAGCCAGGTCTGTTGGGAAGTCATAGAGGGCAATCTTAGGGCAGAGTGCGACAACGTGAAATGCCCACATTGACCGCATCTGCGCGCGTAGGAACGATATATCTTGGCTCGAGATAGGTCTTACCAGCTGCGATGGTGATGTCGATTTGTCCCACCACGTTCTTCTCATAATCGCGCGCAACGAGTGTGCATTGAACTTCTTTTGCGCCATCGGCTCTTTGAATCAAGAATCGAATCTCCGGCTTGCGCGGATCTTCATTTGAAAAAGAGATAAGTTCATAACGAAGCGCCGGGTTGGCTTGGTGCAGGCCGGCCCAGAGTAACCACGCTCCGCCAACAATCGCGAAGCCAGCTGCATACTTCACCCACACGCGCGCAGGAGTGATTCCATATCGATCATTAAAATCGAATTGGTCGTTTTCTGCCGGCATGGGAGAATCTTCTCATGGCAAAAGACGTTGAAGTAGGTGTCGCTGGCTCGTTGACAATGATTGCCCTGTTCTCGGCTATTGCATTCTTACTTCGCAATTTCTATAAGCGCTATAACCGGATGCAAGAACGTGAGCAGCTACGCCAGGAGAATGAGGGCGAGAATTAAGAAGTCACCCATCCAGCGATTAGGCGCAGGCCTTCTCGTTCTTTTTCTGGTGACTATCTTGATTGGACTTGGGCTCTGGCAGCTTGATCGGGCCAATGAGATGCGCAATCCCGCTGTGGTGCCAATTGATCGCACAATTTATCCACTGACAGAGCTAGCAACTCCCACGGGCACAATCCCACCAGCAAGTGTTGGCAAACAAGTGCGCACCGCCGGCAACTACATCGCCAACTACAAAGCTCCCAACCAAATTGATGGCAACGGCAAAGTGAGCGACTGGGAAGTGGCGCTGCTGCAAAACGAGACTGATACTGCAATTCTTGTGGTGCGCGGACTCTGGAAAGAGCGGTTGCAATCACCAGAAATTGCAATGTCAACCAGGGTTGAAATCACTGGCACCTTAATGCCGCGCCAGTTCGATGATCGCGCCACAAACACCCCGTCTCAGATCTCTCGACTAGATAGCAGCATTCTGGTTGCTAGTACCGATTATCAGCTCTATGACGGTTTCATTCTAGAAAAAAGCGAGCAGACTCGAAACGGTGAGATTACGCGAACCAGAATTCTGGAACCCAAACTGACATCGGGTGTGCCCGGCTATTACTGGCAACATATTTCTTATGTGGTCATCTGGTGGTTCATGGCTGGCCTGGTGTTATATGCCCCCTTTTATAAGCGCCGTGAAGAAAAGTTATAAGGTTCTACCTATGACTCAACCGACTTCCACAGGGGCACTGACCCGTTTTCGCCTATTGGCTGTGCTCTGCGGAGTTAATCTCTTGCTGCTCGTCTTTGGCTATCTGCCTGCTAAATACATCTTCGATGCCCTGGAAAACAATGGCTGGATCATCTTCATTCCGATCGCCCACGGCTATCTCTACATCGTTTACATCCTGACCGTCCTTCAAATTGGCGTTCAGAAGCGAATGAAATTTGTGACCATTATTGCCCTGATTGCCGCCGGAACACTGCCCTTTGCATCATTTATTGCAGAGCGCAAAATCGTGAAGAAGTACGGGCCAGTCAGGTAAACCCAGTCAGGTAAACCCAGTCAGGTAAACGTTGCATTACATCTCAACCATTAATGGCGTGTCGCACCAATAGTCCATTTCTTTCGTTCTATCTTTTGCAAGTCAGAAGCACCACCCAATCTCTTCCCCATGACTACAACTACAGAGAATGGTTAGGCCTTGGCTACTTCAAAGAAGAGCACTTCCGCCCGTAAAACCTATGTTTTAGATACCTCAGTACTCCTGGCAGATCCCGGGGCGATGTCCCGATTTGAAGAACATGAAGTCATTATTCCCATCGCTGTGATCGGCGAACTTGAAACCAAACGCGATCATCCTGAACTCGGTTACTTTGCCCGCGCCGCACTTCGCGCACTTGATGATCTTCGCATTGAACATGGTCGCCTTGATTCAGCTCTGACAATTACCCCTGAAGGCGGAACGCTCTCAGTCGAACTTAACCACACAGATTTGAGCACCTTGCCCCACGGCTTCTTGCGCGATGGCACCAATGATTCGCGCATCCTGGCCATTGCCAAGAACCTAATGTCTGATGGCAAGAATGTGGTCCTGGTGACCAAAGATCTTCCACTTCGCGTGAAGGCATCATCGGTGGGTGTGGAAGCCCAAGAATATTTAGCAGAACTTGTCTCTAATAGTGGCTGGACTGGCATCGAAGAAGTATCTGTTGGCCACAGCACCATCGATGAGCTCTACTCATCTGATCGCGCAGACCACGAATGTGCTCATAAGTTTCCGGTTCACACCGGAATCGTGCTGCACTCGGAAAAAGGAAGCGCACTTGCCCGGGTGACAGAGAGCAAGCAACTGCAATTGGTGCGCGGTGACCGCCAAGCTTTTGGTCTTCATGGTCGCAGCGCCGAACAACGCATTGCACTAGACCTACTACTTGATGAATCAATCGGCATCGTCTCACTAGGGGGACGAGCTGGAACTGGTAAATCTGCACTCGCTCTCTGCGCCGGACTTGAAGCTGTGATGGAAAAACGCCTTCATAAGAAAGTTGTCATCTTCCGCCCGCTCTATCCGGTCGGCGGACAAGAACTTGGATACTTGCCGGGCAGTGAAGGCGAGAAGATGTCGCCTTGGGCCCAGGCCGTCTTCGACACCTTGGGCGCCCTAGTGAGCCAAGCGGTCATTGATGAAATCATTGCTCGAGGTCTGATTGAAGTTTTGCCGCTGACCCACATCCGCGGGCGCTCGCTGCATGACTCCTTTGTGATTGTCGATGAAGCCCAATCACTAGAACGGGGAGTCCTGCTCACCGTCCTTTCTAGAATCGGCCAGGCATCACGTGTAGTTCTCACCCATGACGTTGCCCAACGCGATAACTTGCGTGTGGGCCGCCACGATGGCGTGGTCGCGGTGGTGGAAACGCTCAAAGGCCACCCGCTCTTTGCCCATGTGACCCTGACTCGATCAGAGCGCTCACCGATAGCTGCGCTGGTCACTGAACTGCTGGAAGGTCCGCAACCCTAGGCCGGGCGTTTTGACCCCTATTTAAATCTCACAGTAACAAATCGGACATATAGGACTTTGCCCTAGCTGACCTGGGCTTTTACCTATCCACAACCACCCCTCTCTCTGTGAATTTGCGACCCACGCAGCGTTAAATTTGCGACCCACCCCCTGACTAGAGACGATTAAGCCCTTCCCTTAAGTCATAACCTCATTTATGAGGTCATGGCGCCATGGGCAAAGCAGCTCTTAAAAAAGAGCCGAGGATGAAAGGAGGACCGACGATGAAGGCAGATCTGCGTGCATTCTTCGCCGCCCTTGCCTCCTTTACCGTTGGGCGAGTAACAAGGCCGGCCCTGTGGGCGACGGTTGCTTCGATGCTCCTGCTCACCGTGGCCCAGCCAAGTGCCTACGGTCTGGATTTTCCTATGACTAGCCGGCTAGCTC
>CAIXKQ010000106.1 GCA_903920065.1 uncultured Actinomycetes bacterium | reverse complement strand
GCTAAAACAAATGCTGAATAACCACCGTCATACTCTTCTACTTTTCCAAGTACTACTTCCCAGGTTCGATCTGTGACGGCATCTAAGAACCAACGATCGTGAGTAACTACAAGTAGTGCCAAATCTTTTCGATTGTTCAAATGCTGGGCAAGCCAGGCAACGCCTTCAACATCTAAGTGGTTTGTTGGCTCGTCAAGTAAAATCAGATCCAGGTCATCAATGAGTAACTTGGCAAGGCCTACCCGTCTTTTTTCACCACCTGATAGCGATGAGAAGACTCTTTCGAATAGGTGGTCATCAAATCCACCAAATAATCCGGTAAATATCTCGCGTATCTGTGGGTCACTAGCCCATTCGTGTTTCTCGCGATTGCCAATCACAACATCACCAACGGTGGCATCAGCGGCGGCTGTATCAATCTGAGAGAGAATTCCAATTCGCGCTGCATTTGATTTTGTAACTCGACCCGCGTCTGGATCTTCTACGCCTGCAATAATCTTCATGAGCGTGCTTTTACCCGAACCATTGCGTCCGACGATTCCGATTCGTTCACCCTCAGAGACTCCGAGTGAAACACCATCGAGAAGAGGGCGAATATCGAAGGCTTTAGAAACCTCTTCGATATTTACAACATTGCGCGCCACGGTAGGAGAGCGTACCTTTGAACTATGAAGGTCACTGACCGCGCTTATGCGCTGGAACTAGATAAGAATGACCCGCTCGCCGAATACAGAAGCAAGTTCGTAATCACAGACCCTAATCTCTGCTACCTCGATGGAAATTCCCTAGGCAGATTGCCCCATGCCACCGTTAAGGCAGTGGGAGATTACCTGTCCCACGAGTGGGGCAATGAAGTCGTTACCGGTTGGAGCCATTGGATCGATGAAGCGCAGGTAGCGGGAGACCTTCTGGGCCGCGCGGTTCTGGGAGCAGGTGCTGGACAAGTTCTAGTCTGTGACACAACTTCAGTTAATTTCTATCAACTTTGTTTAGCAGCGATTAACGCACGCTCTGGTCGCAAGACAATTATTACAGATGCGGCAAATTTTCCTACCGATCGATACATACTCGATGGAATTGCAAAGAGCCACGGGCTAAACCTGGTAATCATCGATAACGAAGATCCTGCGATCGCAGATAATGAGTTGGTTACGGCGGAACTGCTAGAGAAGTACATGACAGAAGATGTCGCACTAGTAACATTTGAAGTAATTCAATATCGCTCTGGTGCTCGTACAGATATTAAATCCATCACTGATTTGGCTCGAAGTTATGGTGCGCTTGTTGTTTGGGATGCCAGCCATGCAGCAGGAGCTATCGAGATGAACTTCGATGACAACGGGGTCGATCTTGCAGTGGGATGCACATATAAATATGGCAATGCTGGCCCTGGATCACCAGCATGGTTATATGTGAATAAGAAAATTCAAAGTGAATTACAGACTCCCATTCAAGGGTGGTTTGCAAATGAGGATCAATTTGGCATGGGAGCTGAATTTGTAAAGGCCGAAGGAATTCGCGGATTCCAAATTGCTAGTCCATCCATTGTTGGAATACGCGGCGTGCAAGTTTCCTATTCGATGATTGAAGAGGCAGGGATAAACGTCATTGCATCGAAGGCTGCTATCGGAACTCAGATGATGATTGATTTATTCGATGAATGGTTAGCTCCGCTTGGTTACACCCTATTAACATCGAGAAATCCGCAGGAACGCGGTGGGCATATCTCACTTGGTCATCCTGATGCCGCAAGAATTTGCGTTGCACTTCGAAAATTTGCCAATGTAATCCCTGATTACCGCACCCCTAATGCAATACGCCTAGCCATCTCTCCATTAGCAACTTCCTATGTCGAGGTGTGGGATGGATTCCAGCGAATTACAGCTCTGACAGAGACGCGTCAATACGAGAAAATTGAGGGATCGGAATCTCGAGTCACATGAGTAATGAATTTGATTCCGCCCTTACATACAGTTCATACCTTGCCATCGATGAATTACTTGCACTTCAAAAGCCACTTTCCACCGGACCTGAGCACGATGAAATGCTTTTTATTGTCATCCATCAAACCTATGAACTCTGGTTTAAACAGTTAATCCATGAATTCTTCGAAGCCCAACGCGCACTTGAGTCTGGTAACACTCACTACGCACTTGCAATCCTTGGGCGGATCCGGACCATCATGAAGGTATGCGTTGCGCAAGTAGATATTTTAGAAACTATGACTCCCTTGCAATTCAATGCTTTCCGAGGCTTTCTCTCGTCATCTAGCGGATTTCAATCAGCGCAATTTAGAAAAGTCGAAGCGATTCTTGGGCGTCGCGATAGCCGTATGTCGAGCCACCTTCCGCCAGAGGTTCAGTTAGAAATTGCTGGAATTACCTCCCGCAATTCATTGTGGGATTCTTTCCTTGAGTATCTACAAGCACGAGGTTACACACTTCCCCATGAAGTGATCTCGCGAGATAAATCAATTGCATATGAATCTAACCCCCTCGTGCAGGATGTGCTCTTAACTGTTCATCAGCAAGATCCAGAGAGTTCTATGGTCAGCGAACGATTAGTAGATATCGATGAGGGTATTCAAGAGTGGCGATACCGCCATGTGAAAATGGTCGAAAGAACTATCGGAAAGAAACCGGGCACCGGTGGTTCCAGTGGAGTCGAGTATCTTGCAAGCACTCTCTTTAATCCGATATTTAAAGACCTCTGGGAAATTCGCTCTCGCTTCTAGCTAGGATCATGAGTGCCGTAGGCGGACTGTGCAATCTCCTTGCGTCGCCTAATGTAATTCTCGGATGCACCAGTTACTAGATGTTCAAAACGCATCGATCCCTTAATAAGTGGGTGAAGATCTTCAGCAGTATTTTGAGATCCCCAAATTGGGTCTTCTCGGTGCACCAAAGTATCTACCTTATGCGGATTTATCGTGCGATAAATGAGAGCCGCCCTTCTGAGAACTGTCCACAATAAAAGTCGCTTCAGGCGATTAATGGGACTTTGACGAGACATCTTTTTCTTACTTGCCAATTCATACAGAATCTTCGCAATTTCTTGCCCGCCCACTGGATCTGGAAGATGCTCACATTGCTGATGTAACCGCGTGCGAATTTGCGAGTCTTGTAATTTTCTTACTGTCGCAGTGATGTTGCTTAAATCTGCCTGGTTTGCACGTAAGGCGAAGCCCATGTCATGACACCATTGCGCACGAGCTTCTTGATCATCAGTTCCTCGAATATTAGAGACAAATACCGTTGGTACTTGCGCCGGTAAAAGTTCATGAACTCCGTTGTATCCGGTGGCACAGACGCTTGCATCGAATGCGCGCAACACCCGAGCTAGTGGGAAATAGCGCACTACCCGGATATCCAAGCCGTCGGGTGCCAACGAGGCGCCATTCTTATCAACTGGATTTTTGGTGAGTACAACATGCAGATCTTTCCATCCAGTAAGCCCAGAGAGCGCAGCATGCATTTTCTGATTCACATCACTATCACCGGTGCCAAGTTGCACTAGTACAGCTGGGCGACTGACAT
>CAIXKQ010000105.1 GCA_903920065.1 uncultured Actinomycetes bacterium | reverse complement strand
CCGAAACGACGAAAAAGATATCTACACCCAAATAACCACTTGGCAGGATATCCTTATTGAAGTGATTGATGATGACAGCAAGAATCGCAAAGGCCCGCAGGCCGTCAATCTCGGGCCTATATCCAGGCTTGCCGGGGAAAGTAGAAGGTCTGATTGAAGTCTTCAAATCCATCCCAACACCTATCAGTACACCTAAATTGGGCCCTAAACAGGGATTCCTGAAAAAAGCAACCAGCCAGGAACCTTCATTTAAGCCAAGTTCCTGGCGAAAGGGAGCAATTCAGTTTGACTATGCGGTGATCAGTGGTTCGCTTGTAACAAGCCGCCAAATGTGCATAAGCACCATCCATGAGGATGCGGGCCGCTGCCATGCGTAAAACCAAGCAGTAATAAAGACAAAAAAGAGGCGGAGGAGCCTCCGGATTTTCTCGGCACACATCACCAGAAACGCCATGGAGATTGAGGTTTCTGCACCTTTCGCAAGCCGAGCCATGATCAGCCTGAGCGAATACTTCCGCTTCCCTGATCCAAACACTCCCTCAACCTCGTTCCGCCTACGCTGGTCTGCGCTGAGCTGCTGCTTGTGGGCCTCATTGATCTCGGGATTTTTCGGCGGTCTCCCTAATCTCTTGCCTGATAGCCGTATGTTGTTCCTCGTGCAGAAGTTTCTATTCTTGGTGTTGATGTAGATGCGATCGGCACAGATTCTCTCGGGGTAGCAACCGTATTCTTGCTTGTACTTTTTGGCTTGGGGAATCAGATCCTCAGATTCATTGTAAGGATCCCAGCTAATTCTGTGCAGGAAGGCAAAACCATTCCTTACAGAAACGCTGATCTTAGCGCCGAATTCCCAGGCGGCCCTTGCCTTGCCACGCGCGATGGGACGAACCTGTCGCTGAACCAAGTTTACAATTCGGTCGGGAATGCTACGCGTATTACTGTAGAGCAGAATACTTTGTTGGCGGTAAAGTTCGCTAATCACTAAAAGTTTCTGCCACCAATGGGTCTTGAGATCTGAAAGCCTTGCCCCAGAAGCAATCAGGGCATCGATGGCACCTAGATTTCGCTGCAGGTATTCGAGTTGTCGGCGAATTGCTGCTGTGATTTTACGGCGATGAGGCTTCTTCTGTTTAGCAACATTGAGGAAGTTTGCGCGCGCTTTGCCGCGATCATAACGTGGACGATGACATCCAAGGCCTGACCGTTTCTCTATTAGATCATCTATGATTCGCTCAGTCGATTCTCTTGCTTCATTCAATAACTTCAGATCTGTTGGGAAGGTGATGTCGGCTGGCGTACAAGAGGCATCGATGCTAAGCGTTCCCCAGTTCTTGCCCTCCGGCCAATCTACAGGCTTTACAAGTTCGTCGAGTGAGAGCTGCTTCCCAGCATCAGCATCTGGATCGTCAGAGTCGTCATCGTTTGGGAGTGACGCCACGGCTTCCATCACCATTGCTTTACCGCGTTCTACGATCAGTTCCGTGATTCGATTGAGATCTTCCTCCGTGAATCGCTTGCGGAAATGAACCATCATCGATGGATCAAATGGTGTTTTGCTTGAATATCCGGCAAAGCCAAGAAAAAACTGCATATAAGCATTTTCTCGGATCTGTTCAACAGTCTCCTCATCGCTTAAGCCAAGTCGCTGCTTGATGAACAGTGCGCCAAACGCAAGGCGTGCAGGCTTTGCAGGAGCCCCTGTCGTGGGGCTGAATTGAGGGGCATATGCCTCTTCTATCTCGTCTGATGGCATCAGCGTGGCGAAAAGAACCCAGCGGTTCTCCGGATCTAACGTGCCGCCAAAAGGCACATGAAACTCCTCGATTGAGAGCTGCCCGTTGTGATGTTTGCGATACATATGCAGCGATCAGCAGTTACAGCAATCGTCAATTGCCCTGTTCGTCACCAGTTTATCGGATCTCGATGCCTGAAACAAGCTGCGCTGCAATCGACTTGGCTTTCTCAGTAGTCCCTAAATTCTGTTGACCGCTCTCTCTTTGCTGCAGATGGCCCCTCGATTGACATACCCATTGGCAAGAGCCCACCAGACTTTTGCTTAAAACTTGACAGGTCAGATGCAAAGATTACACTTTCCAAGATCAACAAAGAGCTTTGTACAGTTCATTGTACGTGGCGTCTCGCTCATTAAAGAGCAGAGATCTAACACCAAGATACAGCGGACGGGGGCAGGATCCTTGCTCTATGCCTAAGTTGCCGCTTGCCGCTGATCTTGAGCGTTAGGCGTCGCTCAATCCAACTTTTCTACTCAATACAAATATGAAATTCGTAGCCCCAAGTCGAACGTCAAAGTCATTCACGTGCCCGCACTGCGGTGTCTTGGCACGTCAGTACCAGTTCTCCGTTACAGAAAAGAGTTTGGGTGGAGTAAATATATATCAAAATAATGATTGGCTTGCGTCTTCCATATGTGAGCACTGTAAAGAGGCCACTCTATGGCACGGCACGAAAATGATTTACCCGAATCGCGCCAATGCACCAATTCCGAATTCAGATATGCCACCCGATGTCAAGGCTG
>CAIXKQ010000104.1 GCA_903920065.1 uncultured Actinomycetes bacterium | reverse complement strand
CGAAGGTAATGCAACAAGTGGTGAAGATCTAGCGCGCGCACTGGAAGGTGTCCACACCGCTTACTACCTCTTGCACTCCATCAACGTGGCGACAGATTTTGAATCAGTGGAAGCACAGATGGCACACACCTTTGCCGACAAGGCCGAAGCTGCCGGAGTAAAGCAGATTGTTTACTTAGGTGGAATCGCCAACGATGAAAACCGCAGCCGCCACTTGCTATCACGTATGAATACCGGCATTGAATTGGCATCCACATCGGTGCCAGTGCTCGAACTTCGTGCTGGAATCATTATCGGTTCTGGTTCGGCTTCATTTGAGATGCTGCGCCATCTGACACACCGCTTGCCGATTATGACTACCCCCAAGTGGGTTTCTAATCGCACTCAACCGATAGCAATCCGCGATGTTCTTTACTACTTACGTAGCGTGGCAAATTTGGCGCACCCAGTTAATCGCATCTGCGATATTGGCGGCCCAGAAGTCATGTCATATGCGGCGATGATGCAGGAATTTTCCAAGCTATCAGGACTTCGAAAGCGCATCATCATTCAAGTGCCAGTGCTTACTCCTAAGCTTTCCAGTTTGTGGATCGGCTTTGTGACACCCGTGCCAACATCACTTGCCCGTCCACTAGTGGAATCACTGATTAGTGAAGTTGTGGCAGATCCGCGCAAGAGCATCAACGATTTGATTGCGCCCCCTGCCGAAGGTCTGCTCACTGTTTCGCAAGCGATTCAGTTAGCTCTTACTCGTACGGAAGAGAACTCAGTCTCCACTCGCTGGTCAGATGCCGCTTTTCCCACAGCGCCCTGGCAGAAAGCACAGAGTGATCCTGATTGGGCAGGGGAACTCACACTGAAAGATCATCGAGTTATTACCTCAGATGTTCCCGCTAAATATATTTGGGAGCAGATCGAAGGAATCGGCGGAGAACACGGTTGGTTTGGTTCCGGTTGGCTCTGGTATGTGCGCGGATTACTTGATCGCATGGTGGGTGGTGTTGGACTACGTCGTGGACGGCGCGATCCAAACCATCTTCGTGTTGGTGACAGTTTAGATTTTTGGCGAGTAGAAGGACTTACGCCAGAAAAACACTTGCGACTCTATGCCGAAATGATTCTGCCTGGAAAAGCATGGCTGGAATTTCATTTGGAAGAAATTGATGGCAAGACTGTCCTGACCCAAGATGCCCTCTTTGCACCACGTGGATTAGGTGGCCAGATTTATTGGTATCTCGTTTCACCCTTTCATTTCTTTATCTTCCCAACGATGTGTCGCAATATTGTTAAAGCTGCTCGTAAATCCCACACTTCACGCTAACTCCGTCGTAAGATTAGGTACATGTCTGCGTTAGAAAACCCCGAGACAGCTGGTTCCACATTGACCGACCTCGAACGACGCATTCTTGAATTCGAACGTGATTGGTGGCGCTTTGCTGGGGCGAAAGAGAGCGCGATTAAAGAGCTCTTTGACTTAACTGCCCCTCGCTACTACCAACTGCTCAATGACCTCATTGATCGAGCCGATGCCCTTGAGGCAGCTCCCATGCTGGTCAAGCGCCTTCGCCGCCTGCGCGAAGCCCGCATGAGCGCTCGCACCGCCCGCTAACCACCTCTCGTTTTGCAGCCTGGAATAAGAACCTCTAGATTTGGCGTTAGCACTCACAGGCCGAGAGTGATAACCACCCCATCGGCCCAGTTTCAATAGATATATAGGAGCTAAAAACTATGGCAAAGCAGATTGCCTTTAATGAAGAAGCCCGCCGCGGATTAGAGCGCGGAATGAATGTACTTGCTGACGCAGTCAAGGTAACCCTTGGACCCCGCGGTCGCAACGTCGTACTTGAAAAGAAGTGGGGCGCACCAACTATTACTAATGATGGCGTCTCCATCGCTAAGGAAATTGAATTAGATGATCCTTGGGAGAAGATCGGTGCAGAGCTCGTTAAGG
>CAIXKQ010000103.1 GCA_903920065.1 uncultured Actinomycetes bacterium | reverse complement strand
TTAGAAGAGCTGGTCGAAGAAGTTGCTTCCGGAAAGTTCACCTATCTCGCAACTGATGAAGATGTCCATAGCGCTCTAGAACGTGGTCTTACCAAAAAACTCGGTGAAATCGGTGGGGCTCTTCGCGCCGGTAGATCCCGCAATGATCAGGTGGCTACAGATCTGCGACTCTATGCAATCGATGCGATGATTTCGATCGCGCTATCAATAACCGAACTGCAAGGTGCGCTGATTGCACAGGCAACTAAATACTCAGATGCTCCCGCTCCTGGATTTACTCACCTGCAACATGCACAGCCCGTGCTCTTTGGACATGAGCTAGCAAAACACGTGCATGCCTTTGCACGAGATTTAGACCGTATTCAGGATTGGCTTACTCGAACATCTGTCAGCCCGCTTGGATCAGGTGCGCTAGCTGGATCATCCTTGCCGTTAGCACCGGAGGTCACTGCGAACGCACTTGGTTTTACATCAAGTGCGGCTAACTCAATCGATGCCGTATCTGATCGTGATTTTGTTGCCGAAGCGCTATTTATTCTTTCCATGGTGGGAGTTCATCTCTCACGAATTGGGGAAGAGTGGTGCATCTGGTCAACCACTGAATTTGGTTGGGCGCGAGTATCAGATGCTTACTCCACTGGCTCTTCCATCATGCCGCAGAAGAAAAACCCGGATATGGCAGAGCTTGCACGTGGCAAGTCAGGTCGTTTGATTGGAAATCTCACTGGCGTTCTTGCCATGCTTAAAGGTCTGCCCTTTGCATATAACCGCGATCTTCAAGAAGATAAAGAGCCACTCTTTGATTCCATTGATACCGTCTTGCTCGTCCTTCCGGCAGTTACTGGGATGGTGGCAACTACTGAATTCGATCGCGAGAAGATGGCACTTGCCGCCCCGCTTGGTTTCTCACTTGCAACTGAAATTGCTGATTATTTGGTCAGAGCTCATATCCCATTTGCGCAAGCACATGAAGCTGCTGGTAAATGTGTTGCTCTCTGCGAAGCATCTGGTCGCCAACTGCATCAACTTACCGATGATGAGTTTGCAAAGATTCATCCAGCACTTAAAGGCGATGTTAGAGACGTGCTCACTGTGCAGGGCGCACTTGCATCTCGTACGACCCGTGGTGGCACCGCACCATCTGCACTGGCGCAACAATTGAGCGAAGCAAAGATTGCTCTGGAAAAGACACGAAGTGCATTCACCACTGCAGCCAAAGCATCTTCGACCATGATGGGTGCGTGAGAACCGTGGCCTACGATTTGCTAGATGACCTTAAATGGCGTGGTCTCATCGCGCAGACAACAGATGAAGCCGAGCTACGTAAGGCGCTAGCGAAACCAATCACGCTCTATGTGGGCTTTGATCCCACGGCGCCGAGCATCCATGTGGGAAACCTCGTTGTTCTCTTCGTGCTACGCCGCTTTCAACTAGCTGGGCACAACCCACTCCCACTTGTTGGGGGAGCCACTGGTTTAGTGGGCGATCCGAGCGGTAAAAATGAAGAGCGTACGCTGAATACAACCGAGGTTGTGGGGCAGTGGGTTGATCGTATAAAGGGGCAGCTTTCGAAGTTCATGGACTTTGATTCGAGTAAGAATCCCGCGGTGATGGTCAATAACCTTGATTGGACTGCGCCCATGTCGGCCATTGAGTTCTTACGCGACATTGGAAAGCACTTTAGCGTTAATCAAATGCTGAATAAAGATGCGGTTTCCTCTCGACTTGAAAAAGATGGCATTTCTTATACGGAATTCTCATACCAAGTTCTTCAGTCGATGGATTACTTAGAACTTTACAAGCGCTATAACTGCACTCTGCAAATTGGTGGCTCAGATCAGTGGGGAAATATCACCGCTGGCCTTGATCTGATTCGTCGAGTGGAGAGTGCAAGTGCGCATGCACTGACCGTGCCACTACTGACAAAAGCTGATGGGACTAAATTTGGTAAGACCGCAGGCGGTAGCGTGTGGCTCGATCCAGAGATGACATCGCCATATGCCTTCTTCCAGTATTGGCTGAACTCTGATGATAAAGATGTCATCAATTTTCTTAAGGTTTTTTCATTTAAATCACGCACCGAGATAGAAGCTCTCGAATCAGCACACACCGCAAACCCTGGTGCACGTGAAGCTCACCGCGAACTAGCGAGAGAACTCACCTCACTTGTGCATAGTCCGGAGATTGCAGAACGTGTTGAAGAAGCTGCCCGCGCACTCTTCGGTCAAGGTGATCTTGCAACACTGGATGAAGCAACGCTGGCATCAGCTTTGGCGCAACTTCCACATACGCGAATTGAAAAGGGAGCTGAGATACCCACTTGGGTGGATTTGTTGGTGGCCACAGGTGTTGTTGATTCAAAATCTGCTGCTCGTCGGATCGTTAAAGAAGGTGGCGCATATCTCAATAATGAGAAGGTTGTTGGCGAAGATTTTCGTCTTCAAAAAACTGACTTTTTATGCGGAAAATATGCAGTTTTGCGGAAAGGCAAGCGAGACCTGGCGGCGGTAGAGCTCGGATAGCTGTTTCGGCTCATTCTCCAAAACG
>CAIXKQ010000102.1 GCA_903920065.1 uncultured Actinomycetes bacterium | reverse complement strand
TTTGAACAATCGAAAAGATTTGGCACTACTTGTAGTTACTCACGATCGTTGGTTCTTAGATGCCGTCACAGATCGAACCTGGGAAGTAGTACTTGGAAAAGTAGAAGAGTATGACGGTGGTTATTCAGCATTTGTTTTAGCTAAAGCGGAAAGATCTCGTCAGGCAAATGTATTAGATAGTCGTAGAAACAATCTCATCCGTAAAGAGTTAGCCTGGCTTAGACGTGGAGCACCAGCTAGAACTACTAAGCCAAAGTTTCGTGTGGATGCGGCTAATGAATTGATTTCTGCCGAGCCCGCCCCACGTGATTCAACCGAACTCTTAAAGTTTGCACTCAACCGCCTAGGAAATACTGTCTTTGAACTACACCATGCACTTATCAGGGCTGGTGATAAGAAGTTAATCGAAGATCTCACCTGGAATATCGGTCCAGGAGATCGCATCGGAATAGTGGGAGTTAATGGCTCCGGAAAAACAACTCTCATGCGAACTTTGGCTGGCTTGCATCAACTCTCGGCTGGGAAACTTGTCACGGGTATTACAGTAAAGATTGCCTTCCTCACTCAACACTTAGATGAGTTAGATCCAGAGTGGCGCCTACTCGAAGCGGTAGAAAAAGTCGCCACACATGTGGAGATTGGCAAAGGAAAGACTTTATCTGCTTCCCAGCTATGCGAAAGTCTGGGCTTTGATCGCGATGCCCAGTGGACTCCGGTGGTAAATCTTTCTGGGGGAGAACGACGCCGATTGCAATTAACCCGATTGCTTATGGATTCGCCCAATGTCGTCTTACTTGATGAACCTACAAATGATTTTGATATTGAAACCCTCACCGAACTCGAAGATTTACTGGACAGCTATGGTGGAACTCTGATTGTCATCTCTCACGATAGATATTTCCTGGAGCGAGTCTGTGATCGCTTCTATGGATTGCTCGGAGACGAAAATCTGCGAGATCTACCTAGAGGTGTAGATGAATATCTTGAGCGACATGCTGATTCGGTCTCCTCTCGAAGTAACACTGCACCGAAGCAGTCATCTGGTTCGAGTGCTGCTGAGCAGAGACAACTTAAGAAAGATAAAGTCCGGCTCGAACGCCAGATGGAAAAAATTGAAGTGAAAATTAGTGAACTTGAAGCCAAATTAGTGATTGTTGCATCTGATGCAGAAGCCCTCCAAGTAGTCAATGATGATTTATTGTTGTTACACGCTGAGAAGGATAAATACGAGGAAGAGTGGCTCCAGGTGACGCTCTTGTTAGAGCCTTGAGATAACCTGCTCCTGTGCGTTTAGATATATTGGCGGCGTTATCTGGTGTAATGATTGCGCTGCAAACTCGTGCTAATGGTGAACTATCTACCAAATTAAATAACAGCCTGGAAGCTGCACTGATTTCATTTGGTTCGGGGCTAATCATCATCGTAATCGTTGCTTTTTTTCATGCAGGGATGAAGCAGGGAATCAAGAATTTGCAACAGGCTGTAGCATCGAAAAAAATTGCACGTTGGAAACTTCTCGCTGGAACTATGGGGGGAAGTTTTGTAGCGATTCAAACCCAGATTGTCCCGCTTATGGGAGTCGCTCTTTATTCAGTAGCATCAATTGCAGGTCAAACAGCGGTATCACTTATTGTTGATCGTATTGGTTTAACCGGTGGCCAAAGAAGGCCAATCTCTCTTCGCCGGGTAGCAGCTGCGCTTTTAACTGTTCTTGCAGTCGTTATTTCAGTTTTTGATCGTCTAAATGCAAGCAATCTTTCAATTATTGCTATTTCGGGTGGCTGCTTGGCCGGAGCCTTGGTGGGAATTCGAAGTGCGCTCAATGGAGAAATTAATGAACACTCACAACAGAGTTTTACCACCTCACTATTAAATTTCATCACCGGAACATCGCTTCTACTAATTCTGATGTTGGCTGGAATAATTCTTGGGAAGAATCATCTCAGCGCTCTGCCTTCAGGACCATGGTGGATTTACACCGGTGGTGTAATCGGAGTAATTTATATCGCCTTCATTTCAACAATTGTTCAACACCTAGGTGTTTTAACTTTCACCCTCTTTAGCGTCGGCGGGCAACTTGTTGGCTCATTAATTATTGACTTAGTGTCGCCCACAGACGGAGTTCAAATTAGCTCCTATTTAATTACTGGAATACTTATGACTTATCTAGGCGTGATCGCCGGTGGCGTGAGTAGTTCACGAGTGAAGAAACCAGCGAGCCAAGGATAAAGAAAGCCGCAATTGCGTAGGAAAAAGTCTTGACTATAGGCACGCTTGCCGCATAGAAACCAGAAAGAGTAATTCCTGCACCCCAGAGAACAGCTCCAACAGCATTTGCAGATAAGAATTTGTAGTAATTCATCTTTGAGGCACCCGCAATAGGTGGGATAAATGTTCTAATCCATGGGAAGAAACGCGCTGCAACAACTGCCCACCATCCTGATTTTTCATAGAAACGTTCAGAGTTTGCAATCATGCGCTGCATACGGGCTGATTTTCGTTTTTCCAGGTAAGGCCGCCCCACAACTCGACCGATAACAAATCCAACTTGATCCCCAAAGAATGCTGCTAGCAGAATTATGCCTACTAATAGAGCAATGTTGATGTTTCCATGGGATGCAGCTACTAACCCCGCACTAAATAAGACAGAGTCGCCCGGTAAAAAGAAACCAAACAGTAGGCCTGTTTCAACAAAAACTATTGCAGCGATAATGAAGTAGAAAACGAATGGGGCAAGTGTGGATAGTTGTGAGTCAAATGACGCAGCTAGCTCAATCACACAGAAGCCTTCACTGCCGCCGCAACTTTTGTTACAACGTTTGGATCAAAGACGCTTGGGACAATAAATGAAGTGTTAAGTTGGGACGGGCTCACACAATCGGCAATCGCCTCTGCAGCAGCAACGAGCAACTTGTCTGTAATTTTATGTGCCTGAGCATCAAGTAGACCGCGAAAGATCCCCGGGAATGCAAGAACGTTATTGATTTGATTTGGATGATCACTGCGCCCGGTTGCTACTACCGCTGCATACTTACGTGCAATAACTGGGTCAATTTCTGGATCAGGGTTTGCTAGCGCGAAGACAATTGAACCTGCAGCCATGGCTGCCACATCCTCTTCATTAAGAACTTGAGGGGCGCTGACTCCGATAAAGATATCTGCTCCAACCATTGCTTGGTGAATATCACCAGCAAAATTAGCCGGATTAGAATGTTCGATGAACCAAGAACGCATGGGGTCAGTAGATGTTGAATTCTTACCGATTACTCCATCTTTATCGAAGGCGATGATATTAGTAGCCCCGCTTAGGACCAGAAGTCGCGCGATGGCAGTGCCAGCAGCACCAGCACCACTCATAATAATTCGTACCTGTGAAATATCTTTCTTCACCAACTTAAGTGCATTGCGCATTGCCGCAAGTACGACAATTGCGGTGCCATGCTGATCATCGTGGAATACAGGGATATCAAGAAGTTCACGTAAGCGACGTTCTACCTCAAAACAACGAGGAGCAGAGATATCTTCGAGATTGATTCCACCATAGACGGGGGCGATGAGTTGCACAGTTCGAACAATTTCATCAACATCTTGGGTATCTAAACAGACAGGCCACGCATCCACATTTGCAAAGCGCTTGAAGAGAGCTGCCTTTCCTTCCATAACAGGAAGAGCCGCTGCTGGACCGATGTTTCCAAGGCCAAGCACGGCAGAGCCATCAGTAACAACAGCCACGGTATTGCGCTTCATAGTCAAGCGGCGAACATCAGATGGGTCATCAACAATTGCTTGCGAAATACGAGCAACACCAGGAGTGTAGGCACGGGATAGATCATCGCGAGTTTTCAGAGGCACTTTTGAAGTAACTTCAATCTTTCCACCGAGGTGAAGCAAGAAAGTGCGATCACTTACCTTGCGAACGGTAAGACCATTATTGGCTGAGAGAGCATCATGAATTTGTTGAGCGTGGTCAGAGTCAATCGTGTCGCAAGTAACGTCAATGACTACTTTTTCAAGTAAAGATTCAACGACATCCAGTGCGGTAATCGTGGCACCAGCGTTAGTAATTGTTGTGGTTATCAAAGCTACAGGTTGAAGTTCTGGGGATCCCTCAACACGAATGGTGATTCCATACCCGGGTGATGTAGAAGCCATTTACACAACTCCGTAGAGACGATCGCCAGCATCGCCTAAGCCAGGGACTATGTATCCCTTTTCATTTAACTTTTCATCAAGTGAGCCCGTGACTAGCGTGATAGGAATTCCTGCGTCTTTAAATTCATCCTCAAGTGCCTTAATTCCCTCTGGGGCAGCAAGTAAACAGATGGCAGTAATTTCATTTGCACCTCGCTCAATGAGGTAATTAATCGCCATAGCTAACGTGC
>CAIXKQ010000101.1 GCA_903920065.1 uncultured Actinomycetes bacterium | reverse complement strand
CAACAAGTACTGAACCTTCGGCATGATCTAACCATCCACGAGTTATCTTGATATCGCGGAGTTGATCGACTGTGCGTCCGTCGTTGCGTGCCATTACATTCCTCGTTCTCTATTAGGTCTGCGGATAAAGCTAGAAATAAAGTTTATTGCTCACAAATCTTGGTGCTGCACCGAACCAACTTCTGGCCCTAGGAAGCGTCGTGCAAGTAGTTCAAAGGCTTGAGCATCTCCTGTGGCTAGGAACTTATGAGTGGATGGGCTCTGAGAACCACCTCGAAGCAAATCATTTTCCACCAATACTCGGTATAAATCCTTTGCAGTTTCCTCAGCACTTGAAACTAAGGAAACATCGTTACCCATAACATATGAAATAACTCCAGTGAGAAGTGGGTAGTGGGTGCAACCCAAGACCAATGTGTCGATGTCGGCATCAATCATCGGCTTGAGATACTCACGAGCAACCTTGGTGATTGCTTCTCCAGAGGTTTCACCACGCTCCACAAACTCCACAAAGAGCGGGCATGCAATAGATTCAATTCTTAATTGCGGAGCAGCAGCAAAGGCATCGAGATATGCCCTTGATTCAATTGTTGCTCGAGTTCCAATAACTCCAACTCGACCTGATCGCGTTGCAGCAACGGCGCGCCGAACAGCCGGTTGAATCACTTCAATTACTGGTATCGAATATCTCTCTCTGGCATCGCGCAACATGGCAGCACTTGCGGTGTTGCATGCAATAACGAGGGCTTTGACTCCTTGTTCGACGAGGAAATCTAGAGTTTCAAGAGCGAAGTCGCGAACTTCTGCCAGAGGCCTAGGACCATATGGTCCGCGCGCTGTGTCACCTATATATAAAGTGGATTCGTTCGGTAATTGATCAAGAATTGCTCTAGCAACTGTTAAACCGCCAACACCAGAATCGAAGATACCGATTGGCGCAGAACTCATGGGATGAGTCTAACGGCGAGAACGGTTTAAGCCCAAAGAGTGCCGTCGAGTCCCTCGGTTGCGGCTTCGACCTGTGAGCCATAAATGCCGGTCGATAAGTATTTCCAGCCAGCATCGCAGACGATAAATGCAATATCGGCATCACGCTTTGCAGCGATTGCTTCTTGGCCCATAGCAATAGCTGCATGCAATATCGCACCCGTTGAAATACCAGCGAAAATTCCTTCAATTTCCAAGAGTTCGCGAACACGCCTCACGGAATCTTCGGCGCCTACTGAGAATCGTCGAGTGAGAATAGATGCGTCATAAAGCTCAGGGACAAAGCCTTCATCAATATTGCGAAGTCCATAGACCAATTCACCGTATCGAGGTTCGGCGGCAATAATTTGCACGTCAGGGTTCTTCTCGCGCAAGTAACGCCCTGCTCCCATAAGTGTTCCCGTTGTTCCAAGGCCAGCAACAAAGTGTGTGATGGTAGGTAAATCTCTAAACAGTTCAGGTCCTGTTCCGTTGTAGTGCGCCGCAGTGTTTGCAGGGTTGCCATATTGATAGAGAAAAACGTAATCGGGATTCTTTGCCGCAATTTCTTTAGCAACGCGCACGGCTTCATTAGAACCACCAGCTGCTGGTGAAGAGATAATTTCAGAGCCCCACATCTCAAGTAACTGCCTACGTTCTGGGCTGGTGTTCTCTGGCATCACACAAATTAATTTATATCCACGGACTTTGGCAGCCATTGCAAGTGAGATTCCAGTATTACCACTAGTGGGTTCAAGAATTGTTGCCCCAGGTTTTAAGAGACCATCACGTTCTGCAGCTTCAATCATCGATAAAGCGGTGCGATCTTTAATTGAACCAGTCGGGTTTCGGTCTTCCATCTTTGCCCACAAGCGAACATTTGGGGCTGGCGAAAGGCGAGGTAAACCAATAAGAGGTGTGTTTCCTACCGATGACTCGAGAGATTCATATCGTGCCAAATTTAGCCACCAGCGACAGCGGGCAAAATTGTGATGGAGTCTCCATCCTTAACTGGAGCCTCGAGTCCGCCTAAGAAACGAACATCTTCATCGTTGATATAAATATTGATGAATCGACGAAGCGCACCATCTTCAAGTAGTCGCTCACCCATACCGGCAAAGTTTGCATCAAGGTCATTAATGATAAGAGCAAGGCTTGCACCTTGAGCCTCTACAGTTTTCTGATCTTTTGTATAGGGGCGCAATATCGTTGGGATGCGAACTTCAATAGCCATGGCGTAATTATGTCGAAAAATCGGCGCTATCTCTAATCGAGAATTCCTACTCGAGAATGGTGACCGGCTCTTCGGTCACTACCCCATCAATGATGCGATATGAACGGAATTCTGGAGTTGTTGCAATCTCTTTGCGGGTAGAAACCAAGACGTAGTGTGCACCCGGTTCGCCGGCGTAGGCGATATCGGTTCGAGAAGGATAAGCCTCTGTCTCTGTATGCGAATGATAGATAACAACGATCTCTTCATCATTATCATCTACCTCGCGGTAAAGCGCCAGAAGATCTTTTGGATCAAATTCATAAAAAGTCGGCGAGTGTGCTGCATTGATCATCGGCTTATGCCGAAGAGCTTTATCTGACCCTATTGGCCCCAAGATCACGCCACAACATTCATCTGGATACTCCACGCGTGATTGTTCAAGAATCGCATCGACTAATGTGCGAGAAATTTCTAGAGTCATGTCTATATCTTACAAGAAGTAATCTTAAGAATTCTCAGGTTGCGATTTTGAATCTGCATCATCAATCAGGGCTGAGAGCAGGCTTTCTTGTAACCAACCTAGCCAGGTGTAGACAGCATAGACACCTCGAAGCGGATCATCGGGTGCGAGAATTTCAAGATGTTCGTTGGAATTACTCTCCACCTTAAGGCGCACACCAAGCGCTAAACGAATATCGTTAATCGCGCCAAGCCATGCATTGGCATTGTCATGATCTAGATCAACAGTGCCATCCTCTGATGATTTCAAATGTATGCGCATCACAACTGCATGTTCCTGCTTCTTCGCACGAAGAGTTGATTCGGTATATCTGCGAAATTCTGAGGAATCGACAGAATCAGCATATGCATTAGGTAACAAGCGGTGCAGCACGTCATCTTCAGGTGGAGAATCGTGAGAGGTAATTCCAACCATCGCGGCCAATGGATCATCATTTCCATGGTCTGTGCGCTCCGCCAGAAGTTCGATTATTTGTTCACACAAATTCAGGAGCACTTCTTTCTCACTGTCAGCAAATTGTGCAACGTATGAATGATCCCCGTGGCGCTTAAAACCTTCTGTGGAGGTCACAACTGATCACCGCGTTGCAATGTGGCCCACAAACCATATTCATGTAGGCGCGCGACATCATGTTCCATCTCTTCCCGACTTCCTGTGGAAACAATGGCTTCGCCCTCATTATGAACTTGCAGCATCAATTCAGTGGCGCGAGCTTTGGAATAGTTGAAAAGTTCCATAAATACGTAGGTGACATAGGTCTGCAAATTAACTGGGTCATCCCAAACTATGGTGACCCAAGGGGTATCGCTAGAAAAGATTGCACGAATCTCCTCCTCGACCTTATCTGCCGTTTTCACCATCACCGGATTATGACATTAAAAGTTTGACTCGTTAAGGCAGCCCAATTTGCATCTTCACTCACCGTTGTTCGTAAGGTATACACGCCTCGATTTTGTGGAGCGACCGTGATGACAAAGTTCCCTTGGGCATCGGTGATTACTGTTTCAGCGATTGATTGCCATACTTTCCCAGTTAGTTTCTCGAGTGTCACCATGGCATCTGCGCTGCGAGGAAGCACATTGCCAGCAACTTGGAATTGTGTCCCTGACTTAGCACTTGTTGGGACACTGAGATTTATCAGTCTGTTGATGGTAATTGGAATCTCAACCGAAAGACCTTCACTCCGTTCCCACGTTGGATCTGAATAAACACGTATGGTCGTGGATTTACCGAGAATCAATGACTTCTCAAAGTTGCCTTCCGCATTTGTTATGGCATTAGCCAAAGTGCGCCAGGTACTTTCGCCTACAGATTTTCCTTCGACTCGGACAGCAAGATTGGCAATTGGCGACTTATCTTTTATGCTCAATTGCCCAGTAAGTGTGAATGGCGTTCCATAGCTCATCTCGTTCTTATCAACTGATATCACGGCGTTGACTTGATCTGGAGCGATTGCTTTCGCAACTGTTCGAATGGCTTCCATTGCAAGTGGCTCTTCCATACCAAATGTCCATGCTGTTATTCCACCTATGCGGTACTTGGTAACAAGTGCGGCTCGAAGTGCCCAACTGCGATTGTCTTGATACCACGCTGTACGCGATGCCGTGCACGTTGTCGCAAGCCCGCCGGACGTAGTCCCGTTATAAACCTTTTGATAAGTGAAGGTGACCTCGCCAAATTGCTCGTTATATATTGGTGTTGCCCCATAAGTAGCTGCAAGTGATTGCGCATCACGCATCACAAATGTTGCAGCTTTCGCTCCCGCCTTCACTGAATTAGCAACATTTGCCGGACAAACTCCAGAGACTGCCGTAACCCAGTCTCGCCCATATCCAGGGACTCCCACGAATACCTTCGATGCAGGCATGATTGAAATTGCATATTGCACTGTTCGTTCAGCCCATGTAATTGGTCCAAGTGGCCCAACTTTTGCAACAGAATAGTCATAAGTCATGATGCGCAATTTGTCGATTGATGATGCAATTGCATCCCAGGCGTATACGTAATAACCCTTCTGCTTATCTGCAGGATTTAGCACATAAGGCGTGGATACCGAGAGCAGCTTCTCTTCCGCATGCAGTGCAACGCTTAACTCTTTTACAAATGCAGTCCATAGCGGAGCAGTAGCCTTCCAGGTTGTGTTTTTATCAACAAATGCGAATCCTTCAAAATCAAGATCGATTCCATCGTAGTTATTCATGCGCACTAGATTCATTATGACATTGACTACTTGTGTACGTGATGTTGGGCTCTTAAGTAATCCCGCAAGAACACCTTCACTAGTTCCATCGGTAATGGTAGGAATAATTTCGAAATTAGCATTGCGCAGAGCATTTAATGGTTCAGAAATAGGAACACTCGGATTTGCTGGCGCATAAAGATCGATAATTTCGGGAGCTTTAGTCTTGCCATTGTATTTAAGCGTGTACCAGAAAGGCATTACCTCTTTAATGAGATCTGCATTATTGAGTACATCTGGAAGCGCTGTTTTCATTGAGTAATAAGGGATCCACCCGGTGAGAATCTTGCGCGGTACATTTTCTTCAGCGTGAATGGCAGGCAAAAAAACAGTCTGGGTAAGAAGTGAAAACAAAAGGGTGAAGGCCAGACCAAAACGTGCGAGTTTTTTCATTCCGCTTTTCCAAAAATAGATTTAAAGCGGATCATGAATCGCCCACCATATTCACGGTCGACCGACCAGATGTTCAGAAGCAGAGCTGCCATTGAAATTATCTTCAGTGGCATAGGGATTGGACTGATGATGAAGAAGAGAGAAAAAACAGAACCTATGGCACTGACAATGGCCATCAAGATCCGACGCAGAAGCTTTGCTACCAGATTGCTAGTCAGTGATTTCGCCACCCGGCTTGAAAGGAAAATTGAAATAGGTGCACTGAATAAAACGATAGAAACTAAGATAGAGACAAGGAGGGCGAGTGATTCCATATCTATCTCCCCCATGTTGAATCAGTTGCTGCAAAGAGTGCCATATCTATCTGCCTGCCATCCTCGCGGGTGACTTTCTTGCGCAGGATTCCTTCTTTTTCATATCCGGCACTCATTAAAAGCTTTTGGGATGCGTGGTTATCTACATCAACTAGTGCCTCGATACGCTTGAATCCAATCTCACGTAGTCCAAGTTCGGTGATCATCTGTGTGGCGGTCGTGCCAATTCCTTTACCGCGCTGTTCAGAATCAATCCAGTAACCAATTTCAGCGGTGTGGTTTCGAATATTGACCGAATGAAGCGAAATCTCTCCGGCAAAATTCTTGTCAGAGCCGTTTCCGTAATCAATAACAAATAACATTTCACGGCGTTCTGCAAAGGCAAAGGGAACATTGCGCACAAATTCGATTGCGTGATCAATCGTGTAATTCGAGGGCACCGTCGTGAATGCTGGAATGAGTGGGTCCTGGCAAGAGCGAAAAATCGCATCAATATCTTCCTCGGTGCTTGGACGAAGCGTAATCAGTCCATGCGAAAGAGTTGGTATCTGCGCCGGCCACCAAATCATTCCTCAATCTTATGGCAGAGCTTAGTTAATAGGGGCAAGTACGCTTGAAGTGTTAGCCAATCAATTCGGAATCGCGATGACGACTCTGGTCGTGGGTGCAACTTAAATTAGATGGCAGCGCTGCGCAGTTATCGCAGAGCAAAATCAACTGATGACAAGAGGCTGTGTTGCAGTTACGAAAATCCTTGGTTGGAGCTTTGCACTTATCGCATTCACCAATAACTTTGGCCTTATCTGAAAAATCCATAGAGATGCGATCATCGAAGATGTAGAGCGAGCCTTCCCAAGAGGCCTCATCGCCAAAGCGATCTCCATACTTCACAATGCCACCATCTATCTGGTAGACCTCATTAAATCCACGATTCTTCATCACAACCGAGAGAATTTCACATCGAATGCCACCGGTACAGTAAGTAACAACCGGCTTATCCTTTAAATGGTCGTACTTTCCGCTTTCGATTTCCTTCACAAAGTCGCGGGAAGATTCGACATCCGGAACAACGGCATTTTTAAACTTTCCAATTTTTGCTTCATACGCATTTCTTCCATCAAAGAAGACCACTTCATCGCCGCGCTCTTTGACAAGCTCTTCCACCTGTTCTGGGCGAAGATGAACTCCCCCGCCAATGACACCATTTTCATCAACTTTTATTTCATCGGGGTTCCCAAAGGCTACGAGTTCATCTTTGACGACTACTCGAAGCCGCGGAAACTCAGTTCCAGTTCCATCTGACCATTTGAAAGCGATGTTTTTGAAACCTTGATAGCGACGGGTTTCGCGCACATACTTCTTCACATCCGCCATCTCACCGCCAACAGTTCCGTTGATTCCATGTGGAGAAATCAAGATGCGACCTTTGAGATTTAGAGATTCGCATAGTTGTTTCTGCCAAAGCCGCATCGCCTCGGGGTCTGCAACGGGGGTGAAGCCGTAATACAGAACTACTTTGTTGAGCTTCGGTGCATGCTTATTCACGTCCATATTGTAGACCGCTTGCGGGGCTCATCGATTTTCGCTCTGGCTTAAGCATCCACGCCACAAAAAAGAATGGCCAAGTTGCAGGTAGTTGAAAGTTCAACTACATTTGGCTCATCACAAAGGAGCACCAATGCCAGCAGTAACCGTTAGCGATATAACAATTCTTCCTCGCATCTCCGATGCATCGCATTTGCGTGCGCGTGGTATCAAGAGCATTACAACCGCTCCGCAAGGATTTGAGGGTGAAGGTTTTCCTGTTCGTCGTGCATTTGCCGGTGTTGATCTTGCAGAGTTAGATCCGTTCATTCATTTAGATCAAATGGGAGAAGTTGAATACGCACCAGGTGAACCGAAAGGTACTCCGTGGCATCCACACCGTGGTTTTGAAACTGTCACATACATTATTGACGGCATCTTTGATCACAAAGATTCTAATGGTGGTGGCGGATCGATTACAGACGGTGATACACAATGGATGACTGCTGGTGGAGGAATTCTTCATATCGAAACTCCCCCAGAACATTTAGTGGTCTCTGGCGGTCTATTTCATGGTTTCCAACTCTGGGTAAACCTTCCTGCTGTGAAGAAATGGTCCCCTCCTGCATATCAAGATGTGCGAGCAAAAGATGTCGCACTTCTAACATCAACTGATGGTGGATCACTTATCCGAATTATTGCCGGTGAACTCGATGGTCATGTTGGCCCTGGGTCAACCCAGACTCCGATTACTCTCATTCACGCAACCGTTGCACCAGGTGCCGAACTGAGACTTCCTTGGCGCAAGGATTACAACGCCCTTGTTTACTCAATGTCAGGTCACGGATTTGTCGGAGACGAACAGCGTCCGATTTCAATGGGTCAACTCACCGTCTTTGGTGAAGGTGATTGCATTGTTGTTCGCGCTGCAAACCAACAAGAGTCACGTTCTCCAAACTTGGAGCTCTTCATTCTTGGCGGGCAACCGATTAAAGAACCTGTTGCATGGATGGGGCCCTTTGT
>CAIXKQ010000100.1 GCA_903920065.1 uncultured Actinomycetes bacterium | reverse complement strand
TCTCTCTTCTGGCCTTGGTGTGGGGCAAACGTTTCTTTGCTGGCACTTTCTTACGGCTCCTTCTTCTTAGGCTTTGGTATCTCTTTCTGGCAGGCATCAGTTGCAGCTTTTCTAGGAACAGTCCTTTCATTTCTGCTCGTAGGAGTGAGTTCACTGGCTGGCAAGAAATCAAATGCGCCAACGATGGTGCTTTCTAGAGCTGCCTTTGGAGTGAAAGGCAATCTTCTTCCGGGACTGCTCTCCTACCTAATCTTTGTTGGTTGGGAGACAGTGCTTGTTTCTCTTGCAACGCTAGCGACGGGCACAGTCTTCGTCCGCGTTGGCCATCTCGATCGCGACACAGCGATGGTTCTTGGTTTTGCAATCGCTGTAGCACTCACTGTCTCAGCTGGTGTTCTTGGCTTTGGCGTCATCATGAAACTTCAGCGCTACCTCACAATCATCACTATCGCCATGACCCTCGTATACATCGCGCTGACAATCAATAAAGTTGATTGGGCGCTTGTAACTTCAATGAAACCGGGGAACGTGCAAGGCTTTATTGGAGCTCTAATCTTTGGTGCAACAGGAATTGGTTTGGGTTGGGTGAACTCTGCCGCTGATTACTCACGCTATTTGCCCAGAACGGTCTCAAGTAGAAGCGTGATTGGCTGGACTGTCTTTGGCGCATCAGTTGTTCCGATTGCCTTGGTTATTTTTGGCGCTGCTCTCTCTGCTAGTAGCGAAGATTTGGCGGGAGCGATTGCAAGTGATCCCATTGGCGCCCTCACAACAATACTTCCCACCTGGTATCTCATTATTTTTGCACTTGTCGCAATTTTAGGTTTAGTTGGCGGTGCGATACTTAATCTCTACTCATCTGGACTCACCTTGATTTCACTTGGTCTACCTGTGAAACGACATGTTGCAGCTTCACTTGATGCCATCATCATGCTTGCTGGGGCTATCTATTTTGTCTGGGTCGCAGATGATTTCTTCTATCCGTTTCAGGGATTTCTCATCACGCTAGGTGTTCCTATTGCGGCATGGTCTGCAATATTTGTCACCGATGTATTGCTGCGAAAGCGCTATGACCAGAATGATCTCTATCGAATAGAAGGTCGATATGGTGCATGGAATTTAGGATCGATTGGCGTGCTGCTCATTGCCACAATCGTTGGCTGGGGATTTGTCACTAACAGTTTTGCTAGTTGGCTTACCTGGCAGGGGTATTTCTTAGGTGCCCTCGGTGGCAAAGAGGGGCAGTGGGCGTATGCAAATCTGGGAGTCTTCTTTGCCCTCGTTATTGGTTGTCTTGGATATGCATTAATCGCGCGAAAAACTATCGTGCGACAGGAGAACGTCTAAGCCAGAGGAGTCCAAGAACGCCCGAGATAAGAGCTGCGATAAAGAGTCCCATTCGAACCTGGCTGAGTTCCACATCAGATTTCACTGTAATTTCGGCGATCACCATAGACACGGTGAGGCCCATGCCAGATAGGAAGCCAATTCCGATGATGTCAGTCAGATGGACATTTCTTGGATACTTAAGAGAGGTAATTTTCACAAGTAACCAGGCGGTCAGCGATATGCCGAGAACTTTTCCAATCACTCTGGCGGCGATAATTGAAAGTGAGACTGCAGATGTTGCCTGGGAGAAATCCAACTGGGCTAATAAATTGATGATGATATAGACAGGAGTGATGAAGAAGGTTACGACGGGGGAGAGAACTCTGATGAGTTGGGTGCGATAGGGAAGTAAGTAACCAATTGCGGCCGCGCCTAAGGTGTAGATAAAACTGTCTAGGCTCAGCTCAGATTTAAAGAACATTCCGATTACCACCAGTGAGAAGAAGTCATCAGCAATCGCGAGAGTCAGAAGAAAGAACCGCACCTCAGGTTTAATCCGTTTTCCAAGGAGTGAGAGAGCACCTAAAGCCAGTGCTACGTCTGTAGGCATAGAAACTGCCCAAGCGGGCGAGTCTGGATTGAGGGAGATGAAAATAATCGCGGGCACCAACATTCCGCCAAAAGCACAGATCGCGGGAAGAATTACATCCTTAGGTTTTTCAAGCCCATGTCGGATTTCAAGTCCAATTAATAGAAAGAAGATGAAAGTCAGGATGTGCGAGAGCATGCTTAGATTCTAATGTATTTGCCGACGTTAAACAGGAACCTGTCGAATAAAAGTAAATGGAGATAGGCATAAGGTCTAACGCATACACCCATTTGATAGGAGTTTTTTGTGAAGAAGTTTCTCTCCGTTTTAATCCTCGGTTTGCTCGTAGTAAGTAGTAGTAGCGCATCAGCTTTAACACAGGTAAAGGTAACCCCGCAGTTTAAAATCAATAAGAAGAACCCGATAGTCACGATTAAGGTCGCTGGACTTCCACTAGATCACGGAATCTATATCTCCCAATGCATGGCTCCTAAAAAGGCTGGAGATTTGCCAACGGCATGTAATCCTTCGACTGCTTCCAAGCTCTGGATCTCAAGTGTCGCCGCTGATCAGAAAATGGGAGCGAAGTCCGGAACATCAAAATTGACGATGAAGCTGGATAAGTATTTCGATAAGGGTGATTGCATTCACACAACATGCGTCCTCTTTGTTACAAGCGATCACAACGCATCAGATGATCGCAGTGAAGACCAAGCTCTCAAAATTAAATTTGACGGCCTTCTTCCCTTCTAGCATCTTGAGCTAGCGCTCGGAGTCCAGCTAACGAATATTTCTGTGCGTTACGGATTTCGAGCGCTGATTCATGCCCAGATTCGATTCTAGTTGCGGCGACATCAATGGTGTTCTGCAGATAACTCATTGCACCTCGAATATCCTCAAGTCCCATCTGTTCAAGTGGGGCAGCGATAGATGCCATGAGATTTCTATGGCCTTGAGCAATTTCTCCTCGACGAAATTCGGGTATAGCAGCGCTGTTCAAACTCTTAACAAGTAAGTGTCGACCATCAATGACATATTCAAGTGCTTCTGCAATCCACAGTTCGATGTATCGATAAGGGTCCTGGACATCTTTCACCGCTGTCATTAGACGTTCTTGATAGATGGAGAGCTCTTCCATGACTAAGTCCGCAACTAAATCCGCTGAGGATGAGAAATATTCATAGACCGAAGATCGAGCAATGCCCGCCTTCTTAGCTACTGCGGCAACTGTTATAGACGATGCTCCGTCTTTAAGCGCGATTGAAAGAGCAGCGTCAATAATCTGACTCTGGCGCATCTTGCGTTGCTCTAGAATCGTCCGAGCTTGAATCTTTGGAGACATGTCGCAATTCTTCTATGAGCGGACGCTTAGTGCCACTGGAAATGATGTGATGTTGGAAATAGAAAACCCCGCCATCGCTGACGGGGTTTTCCTATGACAATCTCTTAGATGTCGTAGTAGAGCTCGAACTCAGCTGGATGTGGACGCAAGCGCACATAATCAACTTCATTCTTACGCTTCCATTCAATCCAGGTTGCAATCAGATCTTCAGTGAAGACTCCACCCTTGGTGAGGAACTCGTGATCCTTTTCCAGGCTGTTAAGAACAGCATCGAGGGAACCTGGAACCTGAGGAATAGAAGCAGCTTCTTCGCCTTCTAGTTCATAGAGATCCTTATCAACTGGAGCAGGTGGTTCAATTTTGTTCACGATTCCATCGATACCAGCCATGAGCATCGCAGCAAATGCGAGATATGGATTAGATGATGGATCTGGGCAACGGAACTCAACGCGCTTAGCCTTTGGAGATGATCCGGTAATCGGAATACGGATACAGGCAGAACGGTTACGAGCTGAGTAAACAAGATTTACAGGCGCTTCATAACCTGGAACCAGGCGACGATATGAGTTCACAGTTGGGTTGGTGAAGGCAAGTAGTGATGGGGCGTGCTTGAGAAGTCCGCCGATATACCAACGCGCCATGTCTGAAAGATCGCCATATGTGCCAGCTTCAAAGAACAGTGGCTTTCCATCTTTCCAGAGTGATTGGTGAACGTGCATACCTGAACCGTTATCTCCGAAGAGTGGCTTTGGCATGAAGGTGGCGGTCTTGCCACCCTCCCATGCAACGTTACGAATAATGTATTTGAACTTCATGAGCTCGTCGCCGGCGGAGAGAATGTCGGTGAAGCGATAGTTAATCTCCATCTGTCCTGCAGTTCCCACTTCGTGGTGCGAACGCTCGACAAGAAGACCTGCGCGACCGAGTTCCATCACCATTTCATCTCGAAGATCTGCAAACTGATCTGTTGGAGAAACAGGGAAGTAACCACCCTTGATGCGGGTGCGATAGCCACGGTTAGGAGTGCCATCTGTGTCCGCAACGATGCCGGTATTCCAAGCACCTTCATATGAATCAATGTGGTGGTAAGCCTCGTTGATGCCAGTTTTAAAACGAACTGCATCAAAGACGTAGAACTCAGCCTCTGGTGCAAAGAATGCCTGATCTGCAATACCGGTTGACTTCAAGTAATCAACAGCCTTCTTCACTACACCACGTGGGTCGCGTGAGTATGGAGTGTTATCAGAAGGGTTGTGAACAGAGAAGATAATGACGAGAGTCTTCTCAAGACGGAACGGATCGATAAATGCTGATTCTGGGACAGGGAGCAACTTCATATCTGACTCATGGATCGATTGGAATCCACGAATCGATGAACCATCGAACATCAGTCCTTCGGTAAAGACTGCCTCATCAAATGATTCAACTGGAACGTTGAAGTGATGCTGGATACCTGGAAGGTCGGTGAAGCGAACATCAACAAGCTTCACATCTTCCTTCTTGATGTATGCAAAAATTTCGGTTGAATTCTTAAACATAGTTACTCCCATTTAAGGCTAGTGATTGCCCAGCGAAATCGTCTTTGCGAGCTCAACTTTGAGTGCGCCTGATGGAGTGAAGGTTAGTTCTGTTGCGTAAAAATGTCATATTCCCTGTGTTACAGCCGTGTTACATCACACTAGGCTTGCACCCATGACTCAGAAGGATTATCCGCGGGTGGGCCAAGGCCGTCGCCTGGTGGGCATCACCCTGGACTGGCTTGCCTGCTATGCAATAGCCCTTGGCTTCTTTGCCGGGTCAGGGACTCTGGCTGATCGAGTACCTAACGCTCGAATCCCGCTCCTGATTCTGCTATTTGCCGAGTACTCACTTCTCGTTGCACTCACCGGAGCATCCTTTGGCCATCGTTTAGTGGGGCTTAAGGTCGTCCGTTTTTCAGATGCTGGACCGGTAACTCCTGTGCAAGCACTCATTAGGACGGCGCTTCTTATGCCACTGGTAACCGCGATCACCTTCGATGAGAATGGTCGAGGAATCAATGAGAGATTTTCCAATACCATTTTGGTGCGTAGTAGATAGTCAGTCGTTGTGTCGAAAATAACTGCGCTCCTGAAAGCATCTCACTTTGGCCCCACCGTACTTGTCACAACGATTGCCTTCTTCTTTGCCCAGTATTACTGGTGGGAGGGTCCGGCATATCTCATAGCATTTGGAGTTTTCCTCGGTCAACTCATTGTTGGCTGGAGTAATGACCTATATGACTATCAGGATGATCTCTCGCACCAGCGAATAAAGAAGCCACTCGTTGCCCAGGCTATTTCTTATAACGCACTTCGCAAGTGGACCTTCTGGATGATTCCAGCTGCCTTCTTTGCAAATCTTTTTGGCCCACTGGGCATAAAAGGCGGCCTGGTGTACATGTTGGGAATCGCCTGCGGAGTTGGTTACAACTTCTACTTTAAGTTCACAGCACTGTCTCCACTTCCCTATGCTGTTGCATTTGCGGCGCTTCCTTCATGTATTGCGATATCGAAGGAGATTACGCCGCCACTGTGGATGTGGCTTGGGGGAGCGATATTTGGCGTGGCGGCACATTTCATCAACGTGTTAAAGGATATGAAGAAAGATCAGCAAAGTGGAATCCGTGGCCTGCCACAAAGGCTAGGAAGCCTCGGCTCAATCATTACAGCTGTAGTTCTGATTACAGCTGGAGTGCTGCTTCTTCTCTACTCCCGCTAAGGTTTAACGAATCTTTATACCTTTTGGCATAGGACCCTTTGGAATCGGCATTGAAAGACCACCAACAGCCTTAAGGCGAGCACGCACCTCACGCATTTGATGAGCAGATAGCTTCTTCGGAAGTTTGGCTACGTGCTTTTGTAGTTTGCGAATCGAAACTTGGCCCTCACCATCGCCAACGATGATTTCAGTAATCGGAACACCTGGCGCAAATCGTTCCGCCTTTTTCTTCTCATCTAGAATCATCTGACGAACGGCAAAACCACCTTCGCCGGTGAGAACAATTCCGGCACGACCCACGCTGCGATGGACCATATCTTGTTGTCGATTGACTGCAACTGCAGGAGTAGTTGTCCAGCCTTTACGAATTGCCATCAGAACGCTTGCACCAGCTCCAATTTGTCCTTCAATATTTGCATAGGCAGCAGTTCCCGCGACTCGAGTAAAGAGAAACATTGCGGCTAGTACAGCCACCGGAATTGTGACAAAGCCGCCATAGACAGGATGGTTAAAGATAATTCCAAGAGTGATTCCAATTGCGAGAACAATGAGGAATGTAACAATGAGGGCGATACTGATCCACGGCTTTACTGATTTAGTGACGGCATAAGCATCACGAATCGTTTTAAAACGAGGAGTCTTGATCTTGGCTTCTTTACTCTTATTTCGCTTGAACATGGGCGTTAGTTTAGGGGAGCAGGGGCGCTACCACCAAGGCGAAGCGGTGCCCAGCGTTGACCTTGGTGTGAATCGGGATACTTCTGCTGCACCTGATGAAGCATCGTAATCATAGTTTCGCGCAGCAAACTCTCACTGGCTTCAACATCGCTCTGCTTATCAAAGTAGAGCGGCTCACCGAATTCCACGATGACCGGAATCTTCTCGCGACGCAGATTGCGCTTCACCTTTTTTGTCCAAATTCGCTGCGAACCCCAGACGATAGTGGGAATAACAGGCACACCGGCGGCCATAGCAAGGCGCACAGCGCCGGATTTTAATTCCTTTATTTCAAAGCTGACTGAGATAGTGCCTTCCGGGAAAATGCCAACTATTTCTCCTGCGCGCAGGGCACGAAGTGCTGCTACGAAAGATGCTGAGCCGCTACTTCTATCAACGCAGATATGGTGCATTCCACGCATAAGTGGACCAGCTAATTTATTATCGAATACTTCCTTCTTCGCCATGAATCGCACGTAGCGACCAG
>CAIXKQ010000099.1 GCA_903920065.1 uncultured Actinomycetes bacterium | reverse complement strand
ATTCCGGTTGGGGATAATAAGTTCGCAGCTCTTAATACCTCTGTCTGGTCTGGTGGATCATTTATCTATGTTCCTAAGGGTGTCCATGTTGATATTCCTTTACAGGCATATTTCCGCATCAACACTGAGAACATGGGTCAATTCGAGCGCACACTGATTATCGCTGATGAAGATTCATACATTCACTATGTTGAAGGTTGCACCGCCCCTATCTATAAGTCAGATTCGCTGCACTCGGCAGTTGTTGAAATCATTGTCAAGAAGGGTGCTCGCGTTCGTTACACAACGATTCAGAACTGGTCGAATAACGTTTATAACTTGGTAACAAAGCGCGCCACTTGCGCCGAAGGTGCAACGATGGAATGGGTCGATGGAAATATTGGCTCAAAAGTCACCATGAAGTATCCAGCTGTAATGTTGATGGGTCCTCACGCAAAGGGTGAGACTCTCTCACTTGCATTTGCAGGTCCTGGCCAACACCAAGATTCTGGTGCAAAGATGGTTCACGCTGCGCCATATACATCGTCTTCAGTAATCTCTAAATCAGTTGCACGCGGGGGAGGCCGTACCTCTTATCGCGGACTCGTTCAGGTCCAAGAAGGTGCTCACCACTCAGCAAGCACAGTCAAATGTGATGCGCTGCTGGTAGATACCATTTCACGTTCTGACACATATCCATATGTAGATATTCGCGAAGATGATGTTTCTATGGGTCACGAGGCTACTGTCTCGAAGATTTCAGATGATCAGCTTTTCTATCTCATGTCACGTGGACTCAATGAGGATGAAGCGATGGCAATGATTGTTCGTGGATTTATCGAACCAATCGCCCGCGAACTTCCAATGGAGTACGCACTTGAACTTAACCGCCTTATCGAATTGCAGATGGAAGGTGCTGTCGGATAATGACAACACTGCAATCAAATATTCTTGAAAAGCACACCCCTTCCGGTCGGGAAGAGGCGTGGCGCTTTACCCCCCTTAAACGACTAGGCGGAATGCACGATGGAACAGCTACACCTGTTCTTCGTAATTCACTCATCGCCAAAGGCGACCTACCTTCGGGAGTGACTTTAACCCGCACAACAATCACGGCAGTGACCGAGGCTGACGATGCGATCGTTAATCGAATTCGTGAATTCACGGATCAAGGTACGATTCTTGAGATTGCATCCAACGCTGAAGTTGCAAGCCCAATCTTTCTTGGTCGCACACCAGGTGCTCTGGATACGGCGGAGTTTGCTCGAGTACTGATCAAGGTTGGTACCCACGCCAAAGCTACCGTCATCATTGAAAATACTGGCGATACACATCTGGCAGAAGATTTAGAGATCCAGGTAGGCCCAGGGGCACACCTGACACTTATCAGCCTGCAAGAGTGGGGCGCGCAGACAATTCATGCAGGCCGACATCACGCAATCGTGGATCGCGATGCCACATTTAAATCAATCGTTGTCACCGTCGGTGGCAACCTGGTTCGACTGCTTCCCACCGTTGATTTCATCGCACCAGGTGCATCATGTGATCTCTCAGGAGTGTATTTTGCAACTGCCGGTCAATTCTTTGAGCATCGCATGTTTGTAGATCACAAGGTACCGAATGCGAAGTCCCGCGTGAATTACAAGGGAGCACTCGCAGGCGATAAGGCACATACAGTGTGGATCGGGGATGTCTTTATTCGTGCAGCAGCTGAAGGAACAGACACCTACGAACTTAATCGCAATCTCTTGTTATCAGATGGTGCACGCGCTGACTCCGTTCCCAATCTCGAGATTGAAACCGGAGAAATTGTTGGCGCCGGACACGCATCCACAACTGGACGTTTTGATGATGAGCAGCTCTTTTATCTCATGTCTCGTGGAATCAATATGGAAGATGCTCGTCGCCTTGTTGTTCGTGGATTTTTCAATGAAATCGTTTCAGAGATCGGAATCGATGAGATTCAAGATCGCATCATGACGCGAATCGATAACGAATTAGCAAAGGCAGGTAAGTGATATGGCTGATCTTTCGCTAGCTGCTCTGACAGAGGGAAAACCGCTACGTATTGAAAAAAATGGCGAGTCAATCTGCGTTACGCGAGTGGGCTCTGAAGTTTTTGCGATATCTGATACATGTAGTCATTCCGAGGCCTCACTTTCTGAAGGCGATATTGAAGGATTCAAAATTGAATGCTGGCTCCATGGCGCAGAGTTTGATGTTCGTACGGGTGAAGCCCTTACGCCACCTGCTGTAGCGCCAGTGAAGTCATACCCAGTAACCATCGACGGAGACTCCGTCACGGTAGAGATGTAACGGAGATAGATATGAGTACTCTAGAAATTCGCGGCCTGAAAGTATCTGTCGAGACTGAACAAGGCGCCATTGAAATTCTTAAAGGTGTAGATCTGACGATCAAGTCAGGTGAAACTCACGCAATCATGGGCCCTAACGGTTCCGGTAAGTCAACACTTGCTTACTCCATTGCCGGGCACCCTAAATACACAATCACTGGCGGAACTGTGACACTCGATGGCGCAGATGTGCTCGAGATGACTGTTGATGAGCGCGCGAAAGCTGGACTCTTTTTAGCGATGCAGTATCCGGTAGAAGTTCCTGGAGTTTCAGTCTCCAACTTCCTACGTACTGCAGCAACTGCTCTACGTGGTGAAGCACCAAAGCTTCGTGAATGGGTCGGAGAAGTTAAAGCAGCGATGGAGAGCCTGAAGATGGATCCTTCATTTGCACAACGCAACGTTAACGAAGGATTCTCGGGTGGCGAGAAGAAGCGCCATGAAATCATGCAGCTTGAGCTACTCAAGCCAAAGTTTGCAATTCTTGATGAGACAGATTCTGGGCTCGATGTTGATGCTCTTCGTATCGTTTCCGAAGGTGTTGTTCGTGCCAAAGAAGCCAACAACCATGGCATCTTGCTCATTACGCACTACACACGCATCTTGAAGTACATCAAGCCAGATTTCGTACATGTGTTTGCAAATGGTCGCATCGTTGAAGAAGGTGGCCCAGAGCTTGCAGATAAACTCGAAGCGAATGGATATGCCGAGTACGTAAGCGCTTAATATGTCCTTCAATGCATCTGTCATCGCACAGGATTTTCCAATTCTTTCTCGGAAAATTCGCGATGGCAAACGCCTTGTCTACC
The DNA here is from genome assembly GCA_903920065.1 of uncultured Actinomycetes bacterium. Classification (GTDB taxonomy): domain Bacteria; phylum Actinomycetota; class Actinomycetes; order Nanopelagicales; family Nanopelagicaceae; genus Planktophila. The sequence goes on along the minus strand of CAIXKQ010000099.1, from coordinate 2,574 downwards.
TCGATTCAGGTGCGACGAGTCAGAAGCCAAATGTGGTTATTGAGGCGCAAAGTGATTTCTATCGACTTCATAATGCAGCAGCGCATCGAGGTGCGCATCAGCTCGCCGAAGAGGCAACGGATGCACTTGAAGGTGCACGTCAGATCGTGGCTCGCTTTATCAACGCTGATGTTGATGAGGTAGTTTTCACAAAGAGCGCTACCGAAGCGCTGAACCTAGTTTCTTATGCGATAGGCAACGCGCCAAAGGGCAATAGATTTCACCTCTCAGCCGGTGATGGAATTGTCGTCACTGAGATGGAGCACCATGCCAACCTCATTCCAAGGCAACATTTCGCTGCGCGTCCTGGCGCCTCTCTTTCCTGGTTTGAAGTAACCCCTGATGGACGCCTTGATCTATCCAAGATTGAATCTGTCATCACCGAGAAAACCAAAGTCGTTGCCCTCACACAGCAATCGAATGTCTTGGGCACAATTATTCCGCTAGATGAAATTGTTAAGCGTGCGCACGCGGTTGGCGCAGTTGTAGTACTCGATGCATGCCAATCTGTTCCGCATATGTCTGTAGATGTGAAAGCACTTGGTGTTGATTTTCTAGCTTTTTCCGGACATAAAACTGTCGGTCCGACTGGCATTGGAATCTTTTGGGGACGAAGTGAACTGCTTGCAGAACTACCGCCGTTTCTCACCGGTGGCTCCATGATTGAAAACGTCACGATGACCTCTGCCACTTGGGCACCTGCTCCACGTAAATTTGAAGCGGGAGTGCCGAATATGGCGCAAGCGGTTGGACTAGGAGCCGCTCTCACATACCTGACTAACATCGGCATGAATCAAATTCACGAGCATGAACTTGCGCTGACTGAGTACCTTCTTAATGAGTTTTCAACTATTGATGATTTAAGGGTAATTGGCCCACAAGATATGAATATGCGCGGAGGAATTGTCTCTTTCTCAGTGGGGGAGATTCACCCGCATGATTTAGGTCAATATCTTGATAGCCAGGGGATTGCAGTACGAACTGGTCATCATTGCGCATGGCCATTGACTCGTAAGTTAGGTGTCCCTGCAACTACTCGAGCTTCGTTCTATCTTTATAACACTACAGATGATCTCGATTCCTTAGTTGCGGGTATCCGCGGCGCACAGAAGTATTTTGGATAGCCATGCAATTAGATAATCTCTACCAGGAAGTAATTCTTGATCACTATAAGAATCCACAGCACAAGAAGTTAAATCCAACCTTTGATGCTCAAGTTCATCACATTAATCCGAGTTGTGGCGATGAAATCACGCTCAATGTCACTCTCGATGCGGGCCTGGTAAAAGACGTTTCCTGGGATGGAGTTGGCTGCTCGATTTCACAAGCAAGCACATCGATTCTCACCGATTTACTTATTGGAAAGAGCCTTGCGCAAGCTCAATTCATCTCTGATGCATTCATGCATCTGATGCAGAGTAAAGGGACTGAAACGGGCGACGCCGAACTCCTTGAGGATGCAGTAGCTCTAGCCGGGGTTTCACAATACCCGGCGCGCATTAAATGTGCGCTCTTAGGCTGGATGGCATTTAAAGACGCTTCCGTGCAAGCAATTGCAAAGAATTCATAAAAAGAAAGTAGGATAGGGATATGGTTGCAAAGATTGAAGATGTAAACGAGGCAATGAAAGATGTTGTCGACCCAGAACTAGGAATCAACGTTGTTGATCTTGGGCTGATTTACGACATCATGGTTGATGAGAACAACATCGCAGTGCTGAACATGACTCTCACATCAGCAGCTTGCCCGTTACAAGATGTCATCGAAGATCAGACCCGCGAGGCGCTCAAGTCTTTTACCGATGATGTGAAAATCAACTGGGTGTGGATGCCGCCATGGGGCCCAGATAAAATTACCGACGATGGCAGGGAACAGCTGCGCGCTCTCGGCTTTACTGTTTAGTTTTTTATGTCTCAACATGCAGTCTGGATGACCTTTCGGTCTATGACCGCTGATCCATCGGTGAAGTCTCAGAAGTTAAAGCCTGGAACGATTAAGCGGATTTTCACTTATGGAGCTCCATATAAGTCACAGATCATCATCTTTCTTGCAACCGTTGTGATTGAAGCACTCTTAATAATTAGCACACCACTCTTACTGCGCGAATTGATTGATAAAGGCGTGATTCCTAAAGATCCCGCCTTGGTGACCAAGCTCGCTCTGTTGGTGGGACTACTAGCAGTTGTCGATGCGCTATTTAATATCTTTGGTCGGTGGTTCTCTGCGCGCATTGGTGAAGGCTTGATATATGACTTACGTTCTCAGGTTTTCGCACATGTTCAAAGGCAATCCATTGCATTCTTTACTCGCACCCAGACTGGTGCGCTGATCTCGCGAATTAATTCAGATGTTATGGGTGCTCAGCAAGCTTTCACTGGCACCTTGTCTGGTGTAGTAAGCAATGTTGTTTCACTGGTACTTGTTGTTACGACGATGCTCATTCTTTCCTGGCAGATCACTCTTGTTTCGTTGTTGCTGCTGCCGCTCTTTCTTCTTCCCACTAAGTGGGTTGGTAAGCGCATTCAAGCGCTCACT
>CAIXKQ010000098.1 GCA_903920065.1 uncultured Actinomycetes bacterium | reverse complement strand
GGTTCCCACAACGCTCCTTGTGCAACAACATACAAAAACTTTTGCCGAACGTTATGCCGGTTTTCCCATAAAAGTTGCTGGGCTCTCGCGCTTTAACACGGCGAAGGAGAGCAAAGAGATTTTGGCTGACTTAGCGCAAGGATCTGTAGATGTTGTAGTGGGCACACACCGCATCCTGTCTATCGATGTGCAATTTAAAGATCTTGGCCTTGTGATTGTCGATGAAGAACAACGTTTTGGCGTGGAGCAGAAAGAATCATTAAAGAAGATGCGCACAACAGTTGATGTGCTGGCCATGTCTGCCACCCCTATTCCGCGCACGCTAGAGATGGCTGTTACCGGAATCCGTGAGATGTCCACCATCACTACTCCACCGGAAGAGCGCCATCCCATCCTTACCTATGTTGGACCAGCCGAAGATGCGCAGATAAAGGCAGCTATTCACCGCGAGCTCTTACGCGATGGACAAATCTTTTACATTCATAACAGAGTTGAATCGATAGACAGGGCAGCATCGAAGTTACAAGAGTTAATACCAGAGGCCCGAATAAGAATTGCCCATGGCCAGATGAGTGAAGGCCAACTCGAAGATGTGATTCTCGCTTTCTGGAATCGTGATTTCGATATCTTGGTCTGCACCACCATTGTTGAGAGCGGACTCGATATAGCCAATGCAAATACTTTGATTGTGGAACGCTCTGAAAACTTCGGACTCTCTCAATTGCATCAACTACGTGGTCGAGTGGGTCGCGGGCGAGAGCGCGCATATGCCTACTTCCTCTATCCGCCAGATCAGCCACTGTCAGAAATTGCGCTAGACCGATTGAAAACAATTGCAACGAACACGGATTTAGGTTCTGGAATGCGAGTGGCGCTCAAAGACCTAGAGATTCGTGGTGCTGGCAATCTGCTCGGCGGCGAGCAGTCAGGACATATTGCAGATGTCGGTTTTGATTTATATATGCGCATGGTGGGTGAAGCGGTCAACGAATATAAGACTGGTTTTATTGAAACCGAAGAGAAGAACCACGAATGCAAAGTTGAACTTCCCGTTAATGCCCACCTATCGGAAAGCTATGTTCCAGGTGAAAGGCTAAGACTTGATCTCTACCGGCGCCTTGCTGATGTGCGAAATGATGCCGAAGTTCAATCTATTCAAGAAGAACTAGTTGATCGATTCGGGGAGCCTCCTCACGAGGCGCTTTCCTTACTTCGAGTTGCGCAACTACGAGCATTTGCAAAATCTCTCGGCGTGCGCGAGGTTGTAGCAGCCGGTAAGTACTTGCGCATTTCGCCACTGAATCTGCCGGAATCAAAACAACTCAGACTGAACCGACTTTTTCCAGGTTCGCTCTATAAATCGGCATCCAATACAGTGATGATTGCCATTCCGCGTGCGGCAGCGTGGACACCGACGGCACAAGGCTCGGCAGTCATAGGGGATACTTCTCTCCTGGAATGGGCCGCAAAATCCCTCGATGATGTAACGAAAGAGAGCACCTCGTGAAGAAGTTCCTTACCGTGATTGCTGTTCTGTCAGCACTTGCTCTGACCGGATGTGGAAAGGCAGATACCGCCGCATCAATTGGTGATATCACCATCACGCAAGCACAGGCGCAATCAAAGATTGATGAACTTTTAGCAGAGCGAGCAAAAATTAATACTGCCGAGACTCAATTTGAAACCGGGAACGCTCTTAACCGAAGCCAACTTCGCTTCACAATTATTACAACGGTATTTGATGAAATTGCGAAAGAGCTAAAGATCACTGTCTCGGCCACAGAACTTGAGAACTCCCGCCAAGGCATTTATGGACAAATTGGTGGAGAAGCAGAACTTTCCAAGAGTTTAGTAGCCGCACAGATTGCACCATCGAATTTCGACCGCTATCTACGCGCCACCATCATTTCAAATAAGTTATCTGGCGCTCTTGCCATGGGTGGAATTGCCGAAGCAGATATTCAGGCAAAGATCAGCGAACTTCTTCAGAAAAAAGCTGAGCAACTCAATGTGACAGTCAATCCTCGTTATGGCGTGTGGGATGTCGCATCAGGTGATTTGATTCCTGGAGATTCTGCCGGATCAGCTGTAGTTCCATCAAATAAGTAACGCTTATGTCACAGTCAGAACTTCAACGCCTAGTTGAGGTAATGGACCGTCTTCGTTCACCAGGTGGCTGTGCTTGGGATGCTGAACAAACTCATGAATCACTTATCAAATATCTGCTGGAAGAATC
>CAIXKQ010000097.1 GCA_903920065.1 uncultured Actinomycetes bacterium | reverse complement strand
TCTTCATCAACAGCGTGCGCAAAAGGTGCAATCTCTTTTTCAGCCAGCGCTCTCACGCTATCGCGAAGGTCGTTGTATTCAGCAGGAAGTGTGAAGATATTTTCTAGACTCAACTACTGACCTTCTCTCTCGCTGCGGAGCTGTAATTTACTTAGATAATTATTGTATTCCGCCAAGTCATCTGGTTCACCCATGGCTGCCATGCGGGCTTCATTGCGATCTATGCGCTTAGTTTCGCGCGAATCATCGCGCATCCATTGGATAAAGGTTGCAGTGATTGCAAGAAGTACTGGTATCTCACCCATTGCCCATGCCACTGAACCAGCTGCATGTTGGTCGGCTAACAAGTCTGTTACCCATGGGGTCGCAATTGATTTGTAGTAGCCACCATCAATCAAGGTAGATGTTGCTAGTAATGAGATGGCAAAGAATGCGTGAATGCTCATTGCGGCAAATAAAATAACGATGCGAACCACATGCGGAACCTTGCGCGGATTTGGGTCAATTCCAATAATCACATGGAAGAAGAGATAGCCAGCGAGCAAGAAGTGCACATTCATAAAGAAGTGACCAGCGTGGTTTTGCATGAGATCACCAAAGAGATTGGTGAAGTAGAGCACGAAAAGAGATCCGTCAAACAAGGCAAGTGCCACAAGTGGATTGGTGATGATGACTGAATACCTTGAATGCAGCGCTGCTAGCAGTGATCCGCGCACACCGCGTTCCTCGGGTGTGCGACCCTGTGGAAGTGTGCGCAGTGCAAGAGTAAGTGGTGCACCCAATACTAAACCGATGGGGGCGAGCATTCCTAGAATCATGTGCGCAATCATGTGATATTCAAAAGAGAAGAGTGCATAGACGCCTAAGCCGCCACTTGTTGCAAAATCTATTGCCGCAATACCGAGGGCGAATGAAATTGTTCTACCAACTGGCCAAGCATCTCCACGTTTTTTCAAGATTGATACACCTTTTATATACAGCGCAACCAAAGTAATGAGGATGGCAATTATCAGCGCATCTGGATCATAAACGGTGAGTATGCGCGTGAAGTTTGGCGCAGCCGGTGCCGGGAAACCTACGATTGCAATTGCCGGGGTATATACAGCTTGCGCACCCACTGGCGGCTCTGTCTTAGAGAGCCAACTACCGAGAATGACTATCGCGCCCATAAGTAGAACTTCATAAACAATCACTCGAGTAAGTAGTGACCAACCAGTATGAACTCCTTGTGCGAGCTTGCGCCGATTGCGATAACCAATGAAGACTAAAACTAAGGTGAGCACTGCTTTTGCAATCACAATTCGGGCATAGGAAGTTGACCAAGCTTGTGCAAAATCTAAACGCGACCACGCATTTGTCACTCCGCTGATAACGACTGCAATTGCTGCCCATAGCGCTAGTTGGCTAAAGCGAGGCAGCGCAATTCTTCGATCAGCATCTGCAAGTAATGCAATTGCACAGAGGCCACCCACCCAGAGTGAAAGTGCGATTACATGCACCACAAGTGAACCAATTGCCAGGGCGTGAGAACCTGCAGCTGCGGAATGACTTTGGAATACAGGTGCAACTAGACCCATCAGAGTAATAGCGAGAAAGACAATTGATTGCAGTGCGGTAGTAATAAAACGAAGCCCAACAAGGACTATTGCAGCTGCAATAGTTTGGGCAAAGAGGAATCTTCCCAGATCTACCTGAGTGATAAATGAGCGAAAGGTTGTGGGATCAAGTGCTGCGCCGATGGAAGAGTCAAGAATACTTGCCAGGGTAATTGTTATTTCTAAAAAACTTGTAGCAAGCCACAGACCGGCAGCGACTTCGCCGAACTTTCGTAATTTTCCTGCCGAACTCTGCAATTTACCGCCGTGTTCAATCAGCAGAAAACCAAAAGAGAGAAGCACCCCAACCAACACACAAGCCGAGAGTATGAGTACAGACTTATTGACTGTCCCAACAGTGCTAATGAGAGAACTTGCCTGAGTCAGATCTCCTGACAGTAAATTCATCGCTCCCTATAAATCTTTCGAGCATATCGGGCAAGAGCCAAGGTTACGACGAGTGCTGCAAGTAAGAGGCCGAGGACAAATGTTGTTGTACCCACATTATTTCCCGACGGCGTTGTCGCCTGAGTTGGTGTTGGTTGTGGTGCAACTGGTTCAATCACAGTTGGTTCTGCAAAATTAAAGGTGAATTTTCCAACTAGTGGAACATCATTTTCTGCAAGTAACGAATAGTTGACTGTATAGATTCCAGTCTTAACGAGTTGCTTGAGGCCAACAACTGCGTTGACTCCATCAATTGTGAGAGCGCCATCATCAACTCGAGCACCTGATGGATCAGTGACTGTGACTTCGTTGCCAGCATCCATGAGAGCAATTTCGGTTGTGACTGTTACGGCGCTCGGCGCACTATCAAGTGAGGCACCTGCTACCGGAGTTGTTCCAACCAGCGTATTAGCGAATACCGTTTGTGGGTTCAATAAAAAAGCCCCTGCAATAAGTGCGATTGCCGTCATTCGCTTCACTGCTTGAATCTCCTTCGCGCTCGTGAATCCCGTGGATTCGCGCCTATCGTCTCACTTCTTTAGACTTAGGCATAGATACCCCTCTTGAGAAAGGTCACACATTGCCTACCTATCAATACTTATGCAACGCCTGCGACCATGCCTTCGAGGCGTTTCAGAGTTTTTCCGAAGAGCCACTGACCGAGTGCCCTGAGTGCAAGGGTGAAGTTCGAAAGGTGTATTCCTCTGTTGGTGTAGTTTTTAAAGGATCTGGTTTCTATAAGACAGATTCTGTTGCAAAACCGGCAGCTGCCACCGAATCAAAACCTGCTGCTGCAGCTGAGTAACTACTCGTCGTGATGTGGGGGTTTATCCCCTCTAATTTCTTCCTCACGCTTGCTATCTTCCTTCTGGTCTTCGCGTGGATCGCGTTCATCCTCAGTTGTTACGGGAAACACATCGCTCATGAGCGAGAACACCTGTGACCAAATTCGAATTTCATAATCGAATCCTACATACTTATGTCTATGTTTGAGAGGCTCGGGCACCTGCTTGTACGCAGGAAGAAAGCAGCGCTAGCCCTCTTTATCATCGGAATAATTCTTTCTGGTGTCTTTGGCTCACTTATCTTTAGTCGCCTTGATGCTGGTGGATATTCAGATCCACAGAGTGATTCTTACAAAGTCTATGAATATCTCAGAGATGATGTGAAGATTAATGATCCTTCAGTAATTGTTGTAGTTGATGCCGGCACCAGAGATGTAACTAGTCCAGATGTTGTGCAAGAAGCAAAATCGCTAGAGGCCAAGATAGCCGGCGAAATAGGTGTCACTAAGACTCTCTCCTACTGGAGCTCAGGTGGGGAAGCAACACTGAAATCTAAAGACGGTCGTGCGGCATACATTTTAATTTACGGTGAAGCAGATGAATTTTCACCCGAGAGTCAAAAACTCGGCGCGGTTTCCCAAGATAAGTACGAAGGCAAAAATGGAAGCTTCACTTTATATCCAGGCGGAGTTGCTGTAGTTGGAAATGCAATCTCTGAAAAAATCGGTGCGGATTTGAAGATTGCCGAGATTGTCTCTATCCCATTGACATTCATTCTCCTTGCCTTCGTCTTTGGCGCCCTTGCCGCATCTGCCATGCCACTTATTGTTGGTGTGGCTGCAATTCTTGGAGCCTTCTTTATTCTTTACCTGATCTCACTCTTCACAAATGTCAGCGTCTACGCGCTTAACCTCACCACCGGTATGGGCCTTGGCCTTGGTATTGATTACGCGCTCTTAATGGTCAACCGCTTCCGCGAAGAAATTCACCACGGTAAGAACGTGCAAGATTCGATTGTCACCACTATGGCAACCGCTGGTAAAACTGTTTTTTATTCGGGGCTGACAGTTTTGGTCACCATGGTTTCACTTACCTTCTTCCCACTTCCTTTCTTGAAATCTTTTGGTTACGCCGGAGTTTCAGTAGTTGCATTGGCAGTCGTTGGTGCGATCTTTGGACTTCCACCAATTTTGGCTCTGTTAGGTACAAGAATTGATAAAGGAGTAATCCGTAAATCCTCCATTACTCCCAAGGAAGATGGCCGTTGGGCTCAGACCGCTAGATTTGTTATGAAACGTCCTGCAGCGGTAGTGCTTCTTTCGCTCATCATTTTAGGACTTCTCACCGCACCAGTTCAAAACATTAAATTTGCACAAGGTGATTCAAGAATGTTGCCGGCATCTAATCCGGCAGCGATAGCAACTGCGCTACAAGCAGATCGATTTGCCGGGCAGACAAATAATCCAGTAGAAATCATTGTGCGAAATGGCGCGGATAAAACTCTGGAAGTTGACCAATACGCAAAAGAAATTGCAACTGTCTCTGGAATTGTGGCAGTCCAGCCACCTCAAGTAATTGGCCAAGATGTTCGCCTGGTGGCATTTCACTCGATGTTGCCACGCACCCCTGATGCGCAGAAATTGATTCACGATATCCGTGATCTCAATTCACCAGCAGGAACGCTCGTTGGCGGAGTTGCCGCTGACTACACAGATTCACAAGACGGTATTTCCCAAACATTGCCATGGGCACTGGGTTGGATTGCACTCAGTGTGTTCGTATTAATTTTCGTCTTCACCGGCTCCATCATTCTTCCCATTAAGGCCGTGCTACTGAATGTGCTTTCACTGGCCGCAACCATGGGCGTTCTCACCTGGGTCTTCATCGATGGTCATCTGCAATGGTTAGTTGGTTCATTTACTCTCACCGGAACACTTGATACATCTATTGTCATTTTAATTGCCGTCGTAGTCTTTGGTCTTTCTATGGACTATGAGCTCTTCTTGCTCTCTCGTATTCGAGAAGAACATCTGGCTGGTAAATCAAATATTGAAGCTGTTGCAACTGGACTCCAAAGATCTGCTCGCATTATTACCGCCGCCGCAGTACTACTTGCGGTGGTCTTCGCCGCCTTCATCACAAGTGGCGTCACATCGATTAAATCAATGGGATTTGGTGTGGCACTGGCGGTAATTCTTGATGCCACCATCGTTCGCGCCCTTTTGGTACCTGCGCTGATGCGCCTATTTGGCGAACGCAACTGGTGGGCGCCAAAGTGGATGCAGCGATTTACGATTACGCACTAGTTACCTTTACCCTTGGGCTATGGATCTCATAGCTTCCCTGCAATGTGCAGACCAGCCAGGAATCGTGCATGCGATGAC
>CAIXKQ010000096.1 GCA_903920065.1 uncultured Actinomycetes bacterium | reverse complement strand
GCATTGATATGGCGCGCGCAGTTCTGGAAGAAGTTGGCTTGAGTGATATCGCGGTATTGGTTGCCGATGGCGCAAAGGTCACTAAGGGAACTGTCCTCATGAGCGTGCGCGGTGATACTCGAGCAATCTTGCTGGCAGAACGCACTGCGCTTAATTTTCTCGGACATCTGGGTGGAATTGCCACACTGACTCGTACCTGGGTAGATGCAATCGCAGGAACTACTTGTGCAATCAGAGATACACGAAAGACAACGCCTGGAATGCGAGTCTTGGAAAAGTACGCAGTCCGTATGGGCGGCGGAACCAATCATCGGATGAATTTAAGTGCGGGTGCACTCATTAAAGATAATCACATTGCCGCAGCTGGCGGAGTCACAGCGGCTCTCAATCGGGTGCGCGAGCAGAATCCGACTGCTGAGATCGAAATTGAAGTCGATACTCTGGATCAATTAGCAGAAGTAATTGCACTCAAACCTGATTGTGTGCTGCTCGATAACATGAGTCCAGAGCTGTGTGCCAAGGCAGTGGCAATGGTCGCAGGTGCATTTAAGCTTGAGTCTTCTGGTGGAATCTCACTAACCAATGCACGTGCGTATGCCGAAACCGGCGTTGACTACTTGGCAATTGGTGCACTAACTCATAGCGCACCTGTTTTAGATATTGGCCTAGATCTGAGAGCGGAGTAAGCATGTTATTAACAATCGATGTAGGAAATACAAATACAGTTCTAGGAATATTTGAGAAAGAAACTCTCATTAGGTCCTGGCGGGTAAAGACTGATCCCCGCACAACAGCTGATGAACTATGGTTGCAATACAGCGCACTAGTTACCGGTTATGAAGTTGCTGCACTTTCCATCTGTTCCTCTGTTCCGGCAACACTTCGCGAATTGCGGACCATGATTGACACATACTTCAGTGATACCCCGGTGACAATCGTGGAACCAGGAACAAAAACTGGCGTGCAACTATTGGTAGATAATCCCAAGGAGATAGGTGCTGACCGGATAGTGAATACCCTCGCTGCACACACTTTGTATGGCGGTCCTGCGATAGTTGTTGACTTCGGAACTTCTACAAATCTCGATGTTGTCTCTCCTAAAGGCGAGTTCTTAGGCGGCGCACTCGCACCCGGTATTGAAATCTCTGTCGATGCGCTAGCTGCACGGGCTGCGCAACTACGAAAAGTTGAATTAATCAGACCGAAGAACGTCATTGGCAAGAACACTGTAGAAGCTTTGCAATCAGGAACGATCTATGGATTTGCGGGACAGGTTGATGGCCTTGTCGAACGCATTACTGATGAACTTGCGCAAAGTTATGAGAAAGCACCGATAGTTATTGCAACGGGTGGATTAGCCCCGCTCATTATTGGAGTTTCAGAAACCATTGATGAGCATGAGCCAGACCTGACTCTCATTGGACTTCGCCTTATCCACGAGAAGAACTCTCACTAGTTCTACTGCCAAAAACGATAGACTGTGCGCCACTATGACCACCGATAACTCACCCGCACAAGAGGACGATCTACCGGAGCAACTTCGGATTCGTCGCGAGAAGCGCGCCAGCCTGCTTGAGCGTGGAATTGAGCCATATCCGGTGGCAGTTGCTCGCACAAAATCATTGTCAGAAATTCGTGAAAAATACGTGGGTCTTGAAACCGATATCGCTACCGGAGATATTGAAAGTCTTACCGGACGAATAATTTTTAAGCGTGACACAGGAAAACTTTGCTTTGCAACGCTACGCGAAGGTGATGGAACAGAGCTGCAAGCGATGTTATCCCTGGATAAAGTGGGCGAGGCACAACTAGATGCCTGGAAATCAGATATTGATCTAGGTGACATTGTTTCAGTCACCGGTGAAATCATTACCTCTAAACGAGGTGAGCTATCTATTCTTGCTAATTCTTGGACACTTGCATCAAAATCGCTACGACCACTACCTAATGATCACAAGCCGATGTCGGAAGAGACGCGCGTTCGTATGCGCTATGTCGATCTTATTGTTCGCCCGGAGGCGCGCAGCGCCGCTCGCATGCGCCCCAATGTCATGCGCTCACTTCGCGAAACTTTTAATTCGCAGAGCTTTATTGAAGTAGAGACACCCATGCTGCAAGTCATGCATGGTGGGGCAACAGCACGTCCATTTAAGACTTTCAGCAACGCTTATGACATGGATTTATACATGCGTATTGCCCCTGAACTCTTCTTAAAGCGTTGCGTTGTGGGCGGGATTGAGCGCGTCTTTGAAATCAATCGAAATTTCCGTAACGAGGGTGCTGATTCTTCTCACTCACCAGAGTTTGCAATGGTTGAGTCATATATGGCATACGGTGATTGGCGCACAATCGCTGAACTCACTCGTTCGCTGGTTCAAAATGCAGCGGTTGCCGTGTCGGGTTCGCACGTTGTTACCCATCACGATGGACGTCAAGCAGACCTTGGCGGCACATGGAAAGAGATTTCGCTCTACGACGCAATTTCGCAAGGCGTGGGTGAGCAAGTAACGGCGCTTACATCCATTGATGAACTAAAGAAATATGCGACAAAACTCGGTATGAAGATTGACCCGAAGTGGGTAACAGGCAAGCTCGCCGAAGAGATCTTTGAACATGTAGCAAAAGATAAGTTAGTTGAGCCAACCTTTGTGATGGGCTATCCAGTAGACACCTCACCTTTGGTGCGTGCCCACCGCGAGCTGCCAGGAATGGTTGAAAAATGGGATCTCTATGTTGATGGATTTGAGTTAGCAACCGGTTACTCAGAACTTATTGACCCAGTTATTCAACGTAATCGCTTAGTGGAGCAGGCTCAACTTGGAGCTAAAGGTGATTTAGAAGCAATGCAAGTGGATGAAGATTTCTTGCGCGCAATGGAGTTTGGCATGCCTCCCATGGGTGGAATGGGAATGGGCGTCGATCGTTTACTCATGGCGCTCACAGGTCTTGGCATTCGTGAAACTATTTTGTTCCCGCTAGTAAAACCGGAAGTTGATTAGCCATGACAATTATTCGTTCGGCAAGGACTTCTGATGTTAAGGCAATTCGTGAACTTGTAGATTCATATGCCGCGCCCGGACAAATGCTGGCAAAAGAAACTGTCACGCTCTATGAAAGCGTTCAGGAATTTATTGTTGCTGAGGATAATGGCGTCATTATTGGTTGCGGGGCGCTTCACGTGCTTTGGGAAGATTTAGCAGAAGTTCGAACAGTTGCAGTTGACAAGAATTGGCATAAAAAAGGTGTTGGACATCTGATTATGGAAGCAATCATTGATAGAGCTCGCAACGTTGGAGTGCAGCGAATTTTCTGTCTCACATTTCAAACTGAATTCTTTGGCCGACATGGTTTTGAAGTGATTCAAGGAACGCCAGTTGATCATGATGTGTATCAACAGCTGCTTCGTTCCTATGACGCTGGTGTCGCCGAATTCCTGGATCTCGAATCGGTCAAGCCGAATACCCTGGGCAATACTCGGATGCTGCGCACTCTCTAGAGCCGGCCACCGCTAGTAATCCGAGGGAATATTCACCCCATATTTAGGGTTCTATGAGGCAAGTAGCTTTCTACCTCGCGCCTTGCCCGGGCGGGGTTATAGGCTTACCGCCAGCACATCGAAAGTTAGAAATAGAAGGAGTCCGCCAATGTTTGAGCGCTTTACCGATCGAGCTCGACGAGTAGTTGTCCTAGCTCAAGAAGAAGCACGCATGCTCAATCACAATTACATTGGCACCGAACACATCCTCTTAGGCCTGATCCATGAAGGTGAAGGCGTTGCTGCTAAAGGTCTTGAATCACTCGGCATCTCACTCGAAGGTGTTCGCGCACAGGTTGAAGAAATTATTGGCCAAGGTCAACAAGCACCAAGTGGTCATATTCCATTTACTCCCCGTGCAAAGAAAGTTCTTGAGCTCTCACTGCGGGAAGCACTCCAGCTCGGACATAACTACATTGGAACAGAACATATTTTGCTTGGGCTCATTCGCGAAGGCGAAGGTGTTGCCGCACAAGTTCTCGTAAAGCTTGGCGCAGATCTCAACCGAGTTCGCCAACAAGTAATCCAACTTCTCTCCGGCTATCAAGGTAAAGAGACTGTTGCCCAAGGTGGTCCGGCCGAAGGAACACCTTCAACCTCACTCGTACTCGATCAATTTGGTCGCAATCTTACAGCTGCCGCACGCGAAGGCAAACTCGATCCTGTTATCGGACGCGAATTAGAAATTGAACGTGTGATGCAGATTCTCTCTCGCCGCACAAAAAATAACCCAGTTCTTATTGGTGAACCGGGAGTTGGAAAGACTGCAGTCGTTGAAGGCCTTGCTCAAGCAATTGCCAAGAACGATGTTCCAGAAACTTTGAAAGATAAGCAGCTCTACTCACTAGATCTTGGCGCACTCGTTGCCGGTTCTCGCTACCGTGGTGATTTCGAAGAACGCCTGAAGAAAGTCCTGAAAGAGATCAAAACACGTGGTGACATCATTATCTTTATCGATGAGATTCATACCCTGGTCGGAGCAGGTGCGGCTGAAGGTGCTATCGATGCCGCGAGTATTTTAAAGCCGATGCTGGCACGTGGTGAGCTCCAGACAATCGGTGCAACAACTCTTGATGAATATCGCAAGCACATCGAAAAAGATGCAGCACTTGAGCGTCGTTTCCAACCTATTCAGGTGAAGGAGCCATCTGTGGCCCACACCATTGAAATTCTTAAGGGTCTTCGCGATCGTTATGAAACACACCACCGCG
>CAIXKQ010000095.1 GCA_903920065.1 uncultured Actinomycetes bacterium | reverse complement strand
CGTAATAGAACATTTGGTGAAGTTATTGGTCGCACAGGTTCTATGAGCGCTGCCCGCACACAGATGGTTAAAACTGTCGAAGGCGTTGCATCATCGAGTGCGGTACTTGAAATTGCCCATCGCGTGGGTATCGAAGTTCCCGTAATTGAAGCAGTAGCTGACATTGTGAGTGAAAAACTCACTCCAGAAGCAGCGTTACAAAGATTGATGGAGATAACCACCAAGGCTGAAAACTTCATCCGATGACACAACGCGTAGCAATCATTTGTGGTGGCCGTAGTAGTGAGCATGAAATCTCGTGCATCTCGGCTGGGGGAGTCCTTGCCGCCATCGATCGCGCAGCCTATGAACCCATTCTGATTGGAATTACCAAAGAAGGTTCGTGGGTCTTGATTCCAGAAGATCACCCCATGGCTATTGCCAGCGGCGTTCTTCCATCTGTTCCACAGAACGCTCCAGCAGTTGTTGCCGATGTTGCTGGATTTTCTAGCGGTGGAAAAGATTTGAAGATAGATATCGTCTTTCCGCTTTTGCACGGTCCATACGGTGAGGATGGAACTATTCAAGGACTGCTTGAGATGGCAGATCTGCCGTATGTGGGTTCCGGAGTTCTGGCATCAGCTGTTGCGATGGATAAATCATTTGCTAAGCCAATATTTGCTTCCCACGACATTGCAACCGTTCCGGGAATAGTAGTCAAAGCAGGTGCTTGGAAAACTAGCGCAGCTGCTATCACGAAAGAGATAGCAGAACTTGGTTATCCGGTATTTGTTAAGCCGGCTCGCGGTGGATCTTCGCGTGGAACAACGAAGGTGAAGAGCGCCGACCAGTTACCGGCCGCAATGGCAGAAGCCCATCGCTTTGATTCAAAAGCTATGGTGGAAAAGGCGATAGCTGGCTCCGAGATTGAATGTGCGGTCCTAGAAATTGATGGTGCTCCACAAGCATCGATTGCGGGAATGATTCATATCGATTCTAGATTTGAGTTCTATGACTTTGAAGCAAAGTATTTAGATGGCGCAACCTCGATAGAACTTCCAGCACCTATTCAAAGCGCGATTGCAGAAAAGATTCGTAACTCTGCAATCAAGGCATTTTTAGCACTCGGCTGTTCTGGTCTAGCCAGAGTTGATTTCTTCTTGACCAAAACAGGTGAAGTGTTTATCAATGAGCTCAACACGATGCCTGGATTTACAGCCACCTCAGTATTTCCAAAGATGTGGGCTGCAACGGGAATTGGGTATTCGGAAGTTATCACTCATTTATTGCAGGGTGCGCAAAAGCGCACTAATGGGGTGCTGGGTAATTAAAGCGGCTCACAAAACTGCTTTCTATTCCACCTAGAAATACATTCCCTGAAAAGCTAGCATTGCTGGCATGGCGATGTTCTCTGGCGTAGTAAAAACCTTCTCTGCAAGTGATTTTCCGGAACCAGAAATTCTAGATCCGAGTTCAGTCCCGTCTCTACGATGGGGAATCGTTGGTGCTGGTGATATTGCCGATGTGTTTATTAATACGCTTCAGAAACACACAAAGCAACGAGTTGTTGGCATTGCATCTAAGACGCCGGGTAAAGCTGCGATTCTGGCAGCTAAATATGGAGTGGATAAGACTTTTGATTCATACGAGGCATTGTGTGCGCAGCAAGATGTCGATGTTATTTATATTGCGACCCTGCCAAATACCCATCTTGCTGATTCGCTTGTAGCAATTGCGGCCGGCAAGCATGTTCTGATTGAAAAGCCGTCAACCATCCGCAAAGCCGATGCGGAGCTTCTCTACGGGTCGGCGCGAAAAGCCGGTGTGTTTGCGATGGAGGCCATGTGGTCGAGATATCTACCGCAAGCATCCATCATGAGAAAGATGATCGAACGACAAACTCTTGGAAGAATTGATTTAATTCAAGCTGACTTCGGGCAAGATAATCGAGAGATTGCTCGTTTGTGGTTACCAGAGGCCAGCATCACACAAGATATGGGTATTTATCCACTTGCATTTGCAGAACAGATCCTCGGATTGCCTAAGAAGATAAGTGCCGTGGGCGTCTTGCATAGTCCACATTCAGAAGCGATGGCAAGTGCCGTACTTGAATATGAATCTGGCGCGCGAGCGGTCATTACATATACCGGTTATAACCATGTTCCAACTCGTGCTTCGGTTTCAGGTTCGGAAGGCGTATTACTTGTAGATGCGCCATTCTTTACTCCCACCGGACTGGAACTTCATGAAGCGGTCTTTAACGGTCAAGGTCCACACTGGAAAGATAAGACTGGTGTAGTTGGCCATGAAGGGCTCTGTTATCAAGCTAATTATCTAGCCTCTTATGTGGCCCAAGGATTACTGGAGTCACCGCTACACACCCATCACCAGACCATTGAAATTCTAGGAATAGGTGAAGAGATTAGAAGACAGGTTGGAGTCGCCCTCTAAGTAAATTTTTGGGACTTAGTTAGTTACAGGACAAGTAAGTGTGCGAGTAATACCTGGAACCGCTTGCACCTTGGAGAGTATTGCGCGACCGAAATCTTCCATCGATGGAGACTCTGCACGCATGATGACATCGTATGGACCAGTTACGCCTTCAGCGAGTGAAACTCCGGGGATTGATTTGATGGCGTTGGCAACGGATGAGGCCTTGCCTACCTCAGTTTGAATCAAGATATAAGCCTGTATAGACATATGAGTTCCTTTCGCTTCGCCCTAACGTTATCTCATGTCATAGGCTTATGGCTATGGGGTTTAGCGAATCGGATGTGATCTCCGTACTAAAGGAAGTTTTTACAACCAATGACCCCCGTCTGCTTGTCGGAATTGGCGATGATGCTGCTGTTGTTCAGGGCGCAGAGCGTCAAGTAATCACTACCGATGTTGCTGTTGCAGGGGTGCATTTTCGAACCGACTGGTCATCACCCTTTGATATCGGACGCAAAATTACAGCAGCTAATGTTGCCGACGTTCTAGCAATGGGTGCTACCTGCGATTACCTAGTGGCTGCAGTGACTCTGACGGGCACAGAAGATTTAACTTGGATTGAACAACTAGCGCGTGGCATGAAAGCTGAGGCGGATCGTGCCAGAGCACTAATTGTTGGTGGGGATATTGCTCGCTCATCGGTGATAACTATTGCTATGACAGCAGTGGGTCGCTGTGATGCGCCGATTCTTCGCAGTGGTGCCCGCGCTGGCGATGACATATTTATTTCCTCACTCACTGGGTGGTCTGCTGCAGGTCTTGCGCAGCTGTCGAAAGAACAGCCACATGCAGGAGCAATCGCTGCAAAAGCGATTTCAGAATTTTCTGCTCCCACACTTGATTACGAGTTCAATTCTTCTCAGGCAACGGCGCTTTGCGACATCAGTGATTCACTTCTTCTTCAGGCTCAGCAATTGGCAGCTGCATCAGGTGTGTGCCTACACTTTGAGACTGAGCTCATTCAGTCATCAGCAGAGTTTGCAGAGCTGGCGCAACTGGCGATAGCAACCGGATGTGATGTGTGGGATTGGGTCCTAGGCGGGGGAGAAGATCATGTATTTCTTGCTACAGGTAAAGACTTACCCGGAGTGCGTATTGGAAAAGTCAGAGAAGGTTCAGGAATTTCGGGGATAGAAATGAAAAAGGCCCCAGTTTCCTGGAGCCATTTCAATTAAAAGAATTTAACGGGTGACTTTGCCGGCCTTCAGGCATGAAGTGCAAACGTTCTGACGCTTTGATGATCCGCCTACCAAAGTCTTAACGCGCTGAATATTTGGATTCCAACGGCGACGTGTCTTCACCTGTGAGTGTGAAACGTTATTGCCAAAGCTTGGTCCCTTGCCACAGATGTCGCATGAAGATGCCATGGGTGGTTCTCCTTCTAGATTAAACGCTCGTAATCGAACAGGGCGTAAGGGTAGCAAGAGGGGCGG
>CAIXKQ010000094.1 GCA_903920065.1 uncultured Actinomycetes bacterium | reverse complement strand
TTTGCTTACGGTTGGGCATTCTCAAAACCAGTCCGTAAGGTGTATTACAACATCATTATTACTGGGCTCTCAGTTGCCGTTGCACTATTCGTAGGTGGCCTTGAAATCTGCCAAGTTATTGCCGAGCAGTTAAATCTCTCAGGTGGATTCTGGGATTATGCACTTGCCTTTAACTTAAATTCAGCTGGTTATTACATCGTTGCTGCCTTTGTAGTGGTGTGGGGTGTAGGCCTTCTACTATGGCGCTTTGGCAAGATTGAGCAGCGTTGGCATAACTCAGCACATGCAGCCCAAATGGCTCGTGGTGAAAACACTGATCACGCCGCAGCGGGAATTGATCTAGGTCCAATTAATGATGGCTGGAAGATTGACTAACTCTTAAATAGAGAAATTCTCTCCTGAGCAATCGCTGCACCCAGCAAAACAATGAGCGCGCCCACCGGTTCATTCCAAGTAATTGATTCGTTGAGGAAGATGATTCCCACAATGATGGCAACTAGCGGAGTCATATAAGTAACCGAGCTTGCAATCGCACTTCCAGCTAGTTGCATGACTTTGTAGTTCCATAAGTATGCAAAGCCGCTGCCGAAGACTCCCAAGACAATCATTGCTAGTACTGGACCAGGACGATATTTATCTTCTGCGATTCCATCGAAGAGATAGAAGGGCAAGAGTGTGAGGGCAGCCAAGGTGAGCTGCATAGCCATCAGTGATTCGGTTTGAAGCTTAAGTGGAATCACATATTTGCGTGTGTAAGGAAATGAAATTCCATAGCAACTGACGGCAAAGAGTAAAACAAGAATTGCCCAGAGTGGATTATCCCCCAGGCCCTTCCAAGCGCCAAGCACTACAAGCACCCCCATGAATCCAAGAAGTAATCCGAGGATTTGAAAGGTTTTTGGTTTCTCTTCACGGTTGATGGCAAGGATGGCAATGATTGTCATCAGTGGAGTTACTGCATTAATAATTCCTGCCAATATTGAAGTTACTTCTGTCTCGGCAAGTGCGAAAAGAATCCCAGGAATGACATTAAGCAAGATTGCAACAACCCACAGATGAAATCGCACCATGCGATCTTTAGGTAGGGAAATGCCTTTTAACTTTGCATAGATAAGAAGTGCCAGTGCGCCTAGTGCGCAGCGCACGAAGGCGACTCCAAAAGGTGTGAGGAATTCAAGGCCTAACTTGATGAAGATAAATGAACAGCCCCACACGCAGCCAAGAGCTATATATGGGGCTATCCAGCCTGAAGACTTCTTAGGTGAAGCTGAGTGAGAAGGCACCGAGCAATGATGACACAACCATCCAAACCCACCAGATATTGACTATATCCACATGCCAATGATCTGCCTTATAGATTCCAAGGCGCGAACGGTTCCAGTTTCCAAGTGCAATGAATGCTGTCAGCAGCAGGTGAACCGTATTTAAGATTGCAAACATATACCAACATGAAGCATACGCTCCACTATAAAAGGTAAATGGAACAGCACCAAACTGTTGGATCTGTAAGACAGTTGCAACTATGGATGTAAGAAAAGCAATCAGCCCAAAGGTCTTAAGACCTGACTGATTTCCACCACGCACATTTCGCAGTGCAATGAAATGTGCGAGTAATCCAAGTGCAGCAACACCTGTGATTTTCCAGGCACCTGAACTTGAAATCGCTGCGACTGCAGGATTCTCTTCAGTTGCTGCAGGTAACCACATTTCGTTGACATTCTGCGCCTTGAGATAGAAATAGGTAAAGACCATGCTGAGTCCGAAGGCGACATCGGCAACAATCAAGAGGATTACCCCAAGCCGGTTACGCCCTCCCACTACATCAGGATGTTCGTGGTGTGGATTGGAATGTGCGTGTGTATCCAGGCTCATTAGTTCTTCCTTCCATATCCGTAAACATCTTCTGTCACAACAGGTAGCGTTTCAAAGTTTTCAAGTGGGACCGGATATGGAACCGTCCATTCAAGAGACTTTGCTTGCCATGGGTTCATTGGAGCTTTCACACCGCTGCGCCATGACCCGATAACTGCTGCAAGAAGTACGAGCATTCCAGTCATGATGACTGCTGCTCCAATTGACGTAACAAGGTTGCCCTTATTAAAGATTGCCGCATACGCTTCAACGCGTCGTGGCTGGCCTTGCAGACCAACTAAGAACATCCCCATGAAAGTCACGTTGAAACCGACTTGAACTAGCCAGAATGAAATCCAAGAGAGCTTTGCATCAAGCATTTTTCCAGTCATCTTTGGGAACCAGTAAACGAGCGCTGCAAGTGCACCCGTTAATCCTGCGCCCATCAAGGTGTAATGGAAGTGCGCAGTGACATACATTGATCCGTGAAGGAATGCATCGGCTGGAACATCAGAGAGATAGATTCCTGTGATTCCACCAATCATGAAATTCCAGAGAAGAGCAAAGATTGACAACGTTGGAACTGTGACCCAAAGTCTTCCTCTCCACAGGGTTCCAATGAGAACTAAGAAAATCATTCCTGTCGGGATTGAAATCAATTCTGTGGTCAACATAAATGGTGCATTAAGCAGTGGCGCCCAACCTGATATATACATGTGGTGAGCCCATACAAGAATTGAAAGTCCCGAAATTCCGGCAATACCCATCACTGCAACGTTAAAACTAAAGAGTGGGCGTCGTGTAAATACTGGAGCCATCTCCATCAGGGCAGCAACTGCCGGAATGAGAATGACATAAACCTCTGGATGTCCCATGATCCAGAAGAGATTTTCATATAACCAACCACTTCCACCACGCGCTGTGTCATAGAAGGAAGTGCCGAGTGCTCTATCCATTCCTGAAAGAACTTGAGAGAGGAAGAAGACTGGAAATGCGGGTAGTGCGAGGGCAACAGATGCAACAACACCATAAATAAAGATAGGTGTGCGGTTCCATGTCATTCCCTTTGCGCGCATGCGCACCACTGTTGTGGTGATATTTGCACCTGCAACCATGGTTGAAATTGCAAAGATGCAGATAAACATGATGTAACCATTCATGCCCAGTGGTGCTTGTCCAGCAAGTGGGTTGTAGGCAGACCAACCCGTAGAAATTCCACCAATGAATTGACCCCAAATGAGTGGAATGGCAGCGGCGACAATCAGCCAGAAGCTGAGTGCATTCAGTCGCGGGAAAGCCATATCTCGTGCACCGATCATGATTGGCATGATGTAGTTACCAAATGGTCCTGTGACCATAATGATGGTTCCAACAATCATTACGATTCCATGGGTACCGACAATTGAGTTATATGCCTGCGGATGAATCAATCCACCTTCAGGGGTTCCGAGGTTTGCACGGATGAGCATCGCAAGAATTCCACCAATACCGAAGATCACCATGGTGATGACTAGGTATTGAATACCCACCACTTTGTGATCAGTTGTGTAGCGGAAATAGCGCTTAACGCCCAAATCTTTTCCAGCAAGGAACATATTCTCCTCGTGGGAGAGATCTTTACCCATGACCCAGCGGAAGGGTGCAACCAGTGCACCAATGCCGACCATAAACCCAACAAACCAACCAATCATTGATAGCAATGTGATTTTATCTTCTCGAGTAAACAGTGGTGCAAGTTCAGAATCTGCAGGTAGAAATGCAAGTCCGAGTCGCCACACAACAATTGCAGTCACTGCCCCAAGTCCGAATGCAGTGAAGACATTGAGGTGGCGAATGATTCCTACATTAGGTGAATGATCTGCTGTCGGTGCCGAGCGCTCCATTATTGTGGTCATTAGGCTCCAGCTCCCTCTTCAGTCCAAGTTGTCTTTCCAGTATCAGGCTCATTAGCCATCCACATGTCGAAATCTTCTTTACTTTCTACAATTACTTTATTTTGCATATAAGCATGTAATAGTCCGCAGAGTTCGGCGCATCGAACGTCATAGACTCCAATTTTGTTTGGAGTTACGGCAGTTTCTGTGAACTCACCTGGGTTTGCATCAATCTTGATTCCCATCTGAACAATCCAGAAGGAGTGCTTTACATCTTTGCTCGTAACATGAAATACCACTGGCTGATTAACAGGTAGATGCAAGACAGCGCTACGAACTCCGGCAGAGCCTGGATAGTCATAATTCCACGCCCATTGCTGACCAGTAACGTTAATTTTTATTGCCTGGTAATCGAGAAGTGCCTCATTATCTTTTTGAAGAGCGATTAGTCCTGCCACTAAAGCAAAGAGGCAGAGAAGTGCAGATGTGACAATCCAGAGTGCGGTAGCTCGTGGAGAATTCTTGATCGCATGTTCAGCTTCTGGAGGGGGGTTATCACCGTAGTGACGTTTTCCCATGAGTGCGCCAACTGAAATAGCAGCCACAAATGCTGCAATGGGAGCTGCTGCCCATGTGAAAATGCGCATCAAGTTGATGACATTCTCCATCGCCTTCGATGCAGGTGCACCCATAGCGCGTACCTGCACTTCAGTTCCGACATATCCAATAATTGCTGTAAGTAACGCCCAAAGCACTAAATGGCGTTTCACATCTGTGCGTTTCCACCATTGACCGGTGAAATAAGGAGATTTCGTCTCTGGCATCTAACTTACCCCTTCACTAAAAAGTGTCCGGACATATAGCCCATGGTTGACATTGCTGCTCCAAATCGAGCAATCGTTCCGTCACCACAAGGGAATTCGCAGTTCCAGATGTATTCACCTTCATCTCCCGTGATGAATGTAAATGTTGTCTTAGTCGGGAACTGTGTGTATCCACCTTCTTCCTCTGCGGCAGTTACCTCATCGTCATCGGACATCATCAAAGGAACGCTCACGAAGAGTTGAGATTTCTTATCTGAAATACCGTGGATGGTAAATGTATGCCCGACCATATCTGCCGGAATATTTGTGATCTGTTGTTCTGTCGATGCATTCGACTTTTCCTTGGTATCCCAACGCTTGACGAATGTGGCTTTACCATCAACGGTTCCTCGAACGTGTGCAAAGTAATCGTTATTAAGAGTTTCACCAGAGTCATATTGATAGACAGTGATCGTTACTGCTGTGTGGGCAGGAACTTGGAAATTGGTTCCGGTTTGCGCTTCAGAGAGGATTTCACCGTTAGGCCCACCTAACGCATAGCTGACATAGTCTGGGTGCGCGCCTCCGCCAGCACCGTGGTGTCCACCGAAGAGACTGTTGGGATAGACGTTAAGAGAGAGCTTTACTTGCGGATACTCAGTTCCATCGGGAGCGGTGTAAGTACCAGCACTTTCTGCAAGCGTCACTCCAGGGTCATTCTTAGCCGCTGCTACATATGTACCGATTCCAGCGATGACGCCGAAGCCCAATACAACTGTGGCAAGCGCAGCGATAATTCGCTTATTCATGCACAACCTCACTCTTCGTTGAGATCTATCTCCGGTAACCAACATTGAATAGTGAATTGGTTTTTAGAAGGGTAGCCGAAGAATTTTTCATTGAAGTAAGCAGACAGCAAGTATTTTGTGAATGAGTGCTAGCACTCATTTGCGAATCTGGAGTTTGAGGTCAAATACTCTTTTCAGCGCTAGCCTTCTGATTTATGGAGATGCACCACCACGAAGTAGGGGTTCTGGGCTCATGGCTGCTGGCTCCAGAAATCTTGATTCCTGTCATTTTCCTGGCATATCTGTACCTGAGATATTCAGATTCAACAGCTGCCCAGACGGTCTTCTTCTTTGCTGGTTTGGTATCAATTGTGGGGGTCGTTAATACTCCAATAGGTGCGCGTGCAATGGATTACTTCTCACTTCATATGATTCAGCACATCACGATGATGATGATCACGGGACCTTTGCTAGTCCTTGGGACCCCCTCCACTTTTAGCCCGTCAGGCAAAATATTCAAAGCTCTCACTCATCCAATCTTCAGTTGGCTCAGTTATGCAGCCCTCATGATTGGAGTTCATCTACCTGGTCCACACAATTTCATCATGGACAACCCATGGGCACACACCTATGTTGAAGTTCCGCTTTATTTAATACTCCCCTACCTCTTCTATTTTAATCTCCTCGATCGTAATCTCGTCAATCGAAGAATCTCGCCCGCAATTTCAGTTATCTCACTCTTTCTCATGATGGTGCCTGAAACCCTTACTGGATTTTTTATCTACACAAGTCGAAGTTCCCTATATAACGAGATGTACACATTAGATGACCAGCGCAGAGGTGGTTCATTGATGTGGTCCGGTGCGATGATCATTGACACAATCTGGATGTCATTTGCTGTTTACCACTGGATTAAATCCGAAGAGCGAAAATCAATAGAGATTGATGCAGAAATCGCAGCAGAAAGAGCTGCTAGTGGAAGATAAAGAGTTTGGAGCACCTGATTGGGTGCAGAATGAAGATGAGCTCAAACCTCTGACTCTCAAGCAGAAGCGATACTTCCTGGCAGTACTTGCCGTTGTCATTCCATTTTGTATGTGGGCTGGTTGGTTTGAGTGGCATCGTGCACATGAAGGACATTGGCGCGCGTGGGTTTACACCTTCGAATGGCCATTCTTTGGTGGGGTAGCCATATACATGTATCGAAAATTCTTGAAAGGTGATCGCCCGCGAATTCCGCGACCACATTTAGATTAGTGAATCAAAGTGAAAAAAGTGGGCCCAGACAGGCTCGAACTGTCGACCCACGGATTAAAAGTCCGTTGCTCTACCGACTGAGCTATAGGCCCCACTGCGTAACACGCTTGAATGCTTAATTAATCAAGCTTGGAAATTATGCCAAGTTGAGTCATCTTATGCCAATTTGAAGGTATCTGTGTGACAGATATATGACAGATCTTTGGGTTTCAGCCTAAAAGGCTAATAAATACCTAATTCAGCACGGCGGTTCGCCGCTAGTGCTTCTTGGCTATTTCCCTTTGCTACTGGTTTTGTGGAAGCAAAGGCACCCAGTTTCACATCCAGATTTGGCGCATATTGAGTTAAGTAGTCATACGTAGCTTTAGCACGAGCCGCGGATAAGGCCTTGTTGTCTACTCCACCAATTATGTCGGTGTGACCATTGATTACAACGTGTGTGAAGCCTTGCTCGACAATTGTTCTTGCCACGGCGCGGATCTGTGCTTTATCAATCGCATCAAGCTTGGCAGAGTTTGTATTGAAGTTAACTACAAGAGCTGTAATTGGCTTCTTGTTTACATACACAGCATCGATAACATCACTAAAAGTTGCATCATTTCCTTGAGCTTGAACAGTTACATCTGTGCTTGGTCCGATTAATCCCACAACAGAACATGCAGCAATTGTTGTTACGCATACGGTTTTGTTCTCAACTTTTACAACATAGCTTTCAGCACTTGCATCTGGTGTCCAAGTGATACTTGAAGATTTTGGATTTGTCAGTGTGACTGTGGGTGTTATTGGTTCAATTGGGTTAACAGTTACAGGGACGGTGTAAGTGGTAGTGCCTGTTTCAGTATTTACCTCCACAACAACATTACTAACACCTGAGTATCCCTTTTCCGAGACTACAGAGACCTGAGTTGAGTTCAACGTAACCGTTGATATTCCTTCACCCTTTGAAATAACTGTTGAGGTTGATGAAGGCGTTGGAGTTGGTGCAGGAGTTGGAGTTGGAGTTGGTGCAGGAGTTGTTGCAGGTGTAGAGGTTGGCGTGGGTGTGGGTGTTGAAACAATCTGTTTCAACGTTACAAGAGATCCGCTTACCTTCTTCTCTGTTGTTGTTACCAACTTCAATGTTTTAAGGGTAATTACATGTGCTGGTGGTGGGGTTAGAGTTGGCGCAGGCGCAGGTGCTGGTGGTGGGGTTGGAGTTGGCTTAGGTGCTGGCTCCGGTTCAGGTGCACTCGGTGGCGCAACAACAATTGCGCTCCAACGGGCAGCGAGAACAACGTTTGCACTTGCAACTGTGTAAGTAGCTCCCGCGCCTACGTTTGCAATTGCATCATTCCAGCCAGCAAATGTGAAACCGCTACGAGTTAATGCCGTTCCAGCTGCAACCGTGAAACTTTGACCAATAGTTTTATTGCTCTCAGTAGGAACGGTGCCAGTTCCACTATTTGCAGCATATGTAACTGAATAAGAAATTGCGCTCCATTGGGCAGTGAACTCAATAGTTTCTGCTCCTGCTGTGTATGTGACTCCTGCAGCAACTGCAACTGTTCCATCATCCCAACCGGTGAATGTATAACCTGCGCGAGTTAGGGCAGTTCCAGCTGCAACAACAAATGTTTCAGCTGGTTCATGATCTGCCTCTGTTGGAGGTGTGCCTGAGGCTCCATTTGCCAGATATGTAACAGAGATGTGGTTGTTTAGTACCCAGCGTGCTGTTAGTACTACGTTCACATTTCCCATAGCTACTGAATCACCAGCTAAGAAGTTGGTAATTCCATCGCTCCACCCGTTAAAGACATAGCCGGCCTTAATGAAGAGTGCATTATCTGCCAATGTAAAAGCAAAACCCAATGGGTGTGATGCCTCTGTTGGCAAAGTGCCAGTTCCACCATCTAAGTTATAAGTAATTGAGTAAGTGTTTTCGACCCATTTAGCAGTCAGAGTGACTGCAGTTAAACCCATCGTAAATGTTGAGCCTGCTGCATAAGAGGTCGTATCTGCAAGCCAGCCATCAAAAGTGAAGCCAGAGTAGGTAAATCCAGTACTAGCGGCAACGACAAAGGTTTGTGCTCTTGATTTAGCCGCTTGTGTGGGTGTAACGCCAGATCCACCGTTGAGAAGATAAGTAACACTGTATGAATCTGCGATCCACACTGCAGTGAGAATAATGTTTGCTGTACCAACGGTATAGGTAGCACCAGAGGCATATGTTGATGTGCCATCATTCCAACCACCGAAGTGGAAGTTAGTTAAAGTTAGACCAGTCTCAGAACCCACAGTGGCAGTGTCTGTATAGTGCAAGTTAATTAACTGTGTAGGCAAAGTTCCTACGGTTGCAGTATCAGTTGTATAAGTGAGTGTGTAATTTTGGTTTTGCCAGAGTGCAAATAAATCTCCACCAGCTGCAGCAAAATCAAAAGAAGCACCATTTAAATAATTTGTTCCTGTGCCGTTAGCCAACGTATTCCATTTAACAAAGTCATAGCCTGGGCGTGTAAACATTACAGCGCTTAGATTAACTGCAGTATTTGAAGATTGTGAGGAGTTGGTACTGACACCATAATTTGAATGGAAAATTACGCTATTAGATCCAGCTTCGGCCCACACTGCATATAGCGTTAAAGTCAGATTATTAGATAAGGCAATCTCTGCTTGATTTGCATATGCAATCATCCCGCCATCTGTTATTGACCAACCAGAGTTAACATAACCAGTTCTGGAAATTGTGCCTGTGGAAGAGGCGTTGAGCGTTACCGATGCGCCAGTTCCACTTTGTGATGCTTGCGTTCCGCCAGCACCTGCAGCAGTTCCCTTGTTATAAGTAATTGTGTAAGTGTTTGCAGCAAAACTTGCTTGCTGAGAAATAATTGCAGTGACATTTGTATCTGTGCGAGGGTTTGTCGTAGATGCATCAGCCCAAGCGGTAAAGTGGTAGCCACTAGCAGGAACGGCGCTAATTGCCGTTGTATTAGCGCCGAAATTAATGGTTTGTGAGGCTGCTCCTGTGAGGGATCCATTAGAACCTGCGGTGTAAGAAACTGCGTACGTATTAATAGCAAAGCTTGCTGCTTGTGAGATATTGCTGGTCACATTTGTATCTGTACGTGGGTTTGCCGTAGATGCATCGTCCCAGGCAGTGAAGTGATAGCCCGTGTTAGGCGTTGGGGTTACCGTAGTACCTGCAGTTCCAGTTGCCACAACTTGTGAAGCACTACCAACAATAGTTCCACCGGATCCTGCGCTGTAAGCAAGGGTGTATGTAACCGGAGTTACTGCAAATATTCTTTCAACAGGTGAAGCTGGCGCATATGTTATCCCGCCGATTAATCCACCTGCTTGGTCAGCTCTTACTTGACAGCTTCCTGTAGAAATTAAGACGATGTTTAATCCCGAGATTGTGCATACATCTGCGGTGAACGAGGTCAAGGCCACTGTCCCAGTTGATGTCGATGTTGCACCAGATGCAACAGTAAGGGGATTTGGATTTAAAACCTTAGTTCCAGGATCTGCAAAAGTAATAGTCTGTGCAGCATTTGATGAAATATAGAAAGTTTGAGTAACCGAAGTTGCTGCAGAATAGGATCCGTTGCCTGCTTGGCTTGCAACAATTGTGCAAGCACCCTCAGCTTTCAGAGAGATATTTAATCCACTGACTGTACAAATACCCGCCGTCGATGATGCAAGTGAAACCGTAAGGCTTGATGATGCCGTTGCGTTACTTGCTAAAAGCGTTGCAGAAAGGATTTTTGTGCCTGGGTTTGCAAAGGTAATTGTCTGAGATAGTGCCGTAACGGTGTATGTAAGTGTGTATGCCAGAGCGCTATAAGCGGCACTGTCATGGACCATGAACTTAAATGTTCCACCTAACGGCGCATTCATGCGCAATTTATTTAAGTTTATGTCTGAAACTAAAACTACTTGGTTTAGCGTGACATCAGACCAAATTCCACCGGTAGAGAACTGGAGCTTGCCAGAGGTAGGTAATTGAGTGATTTTGACCTGTGTAAAGGGGTTGGAGTCAGTATCGGCATACGTACCAAAATCGGCTTGAGTTAAGTAAGTATCAGTTGATGCGGTAACAACTTTGGATGTGTTTGTTGAAGTTGGGAGCGCGTTATACGGGTTAGCTGTGGCAGTAGGTGTTGTTGCACCTGTCCAGGATGCTGCACCAAAACCAATTCCAAAATATGCTGGAGAAGCACCATTTCCAACCTGAATGTTGATTGAACTTAAACTCAAATACTGTACTTGTACCTGATCTGCTGGAATGGCGCTGTTGTTACCAACACCTGACTTAGAGGTGAATTTTACTAAACCTGCAGACGGCTGTGATACGACTAAGTTTGTGGCCGGAGAAGTGGTGAGAAAGTAGTTCTGAAAACCTGAAAAGGATGTGTATTGGTCTCCACCATCGATATCGATGGAATAGATCTTAATATTTTGTAATACAACTGGATTACCACTTCCGGCAATTGTGTATGTGCCGTGTTCATAAAAAGAGAAGTTAAAGGTAATAGAACCTGTCGTCTTTGGTTTATCAATTTGAAAGAAACTTGTGTTTGCTGAAGCAGATCCTGGACTGTCATAAACAGCAATTGTTGTTCCGCTTAGAGTTGTAGTAATAACTGCATCAATTGCAATTCCTGCCACTGTTGCCACCGTGTTATAGCGAACTACGTTTCCTGACGATTTTCCGTCACCAATAATGTTGGTGTACTTGGCTGTAAAAGCAGTGACTGATCCTGCAACACCGGCAGTTCCTGAATGATCAAATACAAATGCCGCTGAAGATGCATCTAAAGTGATTGCCGCTGAAGCTGGCGTTACTTGAAAAAATGTTAAAAGGCTAAGGAATATGGCTAATGTGGTTAAAAATGCAGACTTGCGAATTAACCTGGCTTGCATCAATTCCCCCGCTCATGATGATCACCAAACACATAGTTGTGAATTGATCCGAAAGCATCAGCGTCTGGGCGGTTGTTAATCGAGCTGGCGGGTAGCATTCGTACTTACAGCTTAAGGGGTCTAACCTCGCTTAGTCACCCGCTTAGTCACCCTCTTTTAGTCAAAGTTTCACCCCAATAGTGAAGTTATGCGTGCAGGAAAATATAAACCCTTATCCCACAGGACTAAAGGTGAAAGATTGCTGAGAATTAGCGAACTGTTCGGCATTCGGATCACGGGTCTGACAATGAATAAGACATAGCACAAATACTGGATGTGGGCCCTGTCGGGCTCGAACTGTCGACCCACGGATTAAAAGTCCGTTGCTCTACCGGCTGAGCTATAGGCCCCACATACAACTAGCGCCAACTGCGCGCTAGAAGCGGAACTTTATCACCTTAGCGACCGCGGCTAGCACGCAGCAATCGGTCACGGATGGCCACTGAGATGTCATCTCCTGCTGGCTGGTGCACAACAACGCGGGTTAATGAGCGCTCATCAGCACTTCGTAGCGCGGCATAAAGAACGCGCGCAAACTCTTCATTGTTTACAGGTGATGCAAGGCGAACAACACCCTGCGGTGTGTGAACACTTGCAAGTGCAATAAATCCATCACCTGGTTCTGGCTGGCAATCAAGTGCCACTCTGGCTGCCGGTGAGTAATGATTTTCAAGTGATCCACTTACTCGAATATCTGTCTCGGATTCTTCAAGGTGTAATCCAGTTGCCTGCTCAATCATCTCTACCGTGATTGCACCAGGTCTTAAAATTCTTGGAGCAATACCCGTGCAATCAATGATTGTTGATTCAACGCCGACCTGCGATGGGCCGCCATCAAGAATGAGATCACCGTCAACTAGATAGTCTGCAAGTTCGGCGTTGACAGCTGCCGCAGATGTTGGTGAGACATGTCCAAAGCGATTAGCGCTCGGGGCGGCAATACCTTTACCGCCAAGCTTCTTAAATTCTGCAAGCAGCGCAAGTGCCACAACATGGTCTGGGACGCGCAGTCCAACGCTGTCCTGTCCCCCAGTAATAAAATCCTGCGCTAGTGATGAACGTATGAAGATAAGTGTCATGGGTCCTGGCCAATATTTACGTCCCAGTGAAATTGCATATTCCGGGATTTCATCGGCCCAATCAGAGATATCTGCCATCTCACTCACATGCACAATCAGCGGGTGATCAGCCGGCCGGCCCTTTGCTTCATAAATTCTGGCAACTGCAGCAGCATTTGTAGCATCGGCGCCCAGCCCATAGACAGTCTCAGTCGGTAGCGCGACCAGTGAACCCGCTTTAAGTTGCTGGGCAGCGCGCGTAATTGCATCTGCTGTGCACCCAGATACGAATTGCCCGCTGCTCATGAGTTCAATTATCCAGCC
The DNA here is from genome assembly GCA_903920065.1 of uncultured Actinomycetes bacterium. Classification (GTDB taxonomy): domain Bacteria; phylum Actinomycetota; class Actinomycetes; order Nanopelagicales; family Nanopelagicaceae; genus Planktophila. The sequence goes on along the minus strand of CAIXKQ010000094.1, from coordinate 542 downwards.
TTTTTGCGAGAAGATAACCACATGGCCGAGCGCATAAAAGTGATGCAGATTATCGCCCGCATGAATGTGGGTGGACCTGCCGTCATCGTGGCCGAATTAATGCGAGGCCTTGATGCATCCGAGTTTGAGCAAGTGCTTGTCACCGGCTATTGCGATGTCAATGAAGCAGATTATCTCGATGAAGTTGCTACAGATATCAAGGCAACTCGGATTGCCGGCCTGGGCAGATCAATTTCACTAGTGACTGACCTCAGAGCATTTATCGGTCTGATTGCAATGATCAAGAAACTGCAGCCTGATGTGATTCATACCCATACTGCTAAAGCTGGCGTCCTGGGCCGGCTTGCTTCAATTATCGCCGGACGCGGTGCAATCCGAATTCACACATTTCACGGTCACCTACTGCATGGATATTTCTCTGGATGGAAAACTCAACTAGTTATTGCGATTGAGAAAGCACTTGCTGCGCGCACCCATCACCTCATTGCTATTGGCACGGTTGTGAAGAATGACCTGCTAGCTGCCGGTATTGGTAAGCCAGC
>CAIXKQ010000093.1 GCA_903920065.1 uncultured Actinomycetes bacterium | reverse complement strand
ATTACCTTCTTCTTTTCTTTATCTTGGGGACTACTTTCGGCGCCTAATCTGGCGCAGGGGATGAACTTTACCTGCCCTGTAGTGCCTAGGCCAAATCGGCCTCTGAGCGTAAAAAGCGCGTTATCCACGCTTGGCGACAGTGACTTTAGCCCGCTCTAGCAGCTGATCATTACTCGGGTAATCAACTTGATACAGAGTCAGGCCGCGGGCGGGAAATACCAAGGAATCTGAGACTCGCTCTTTATTGGCCAGCAATTGCGCAATCCAGGCTGGGCTTTGCCGCCCGTCAGCAACGCAGACAACGGCGCCTACAAGATTGCGCACCATGGAGTAACAGAAGGCATCGGCAACAACATCGGCAACAAGGAGGCCATCTTCAGAGCGGTGCCACTCATATTTTTCAAGAGTACGAATAGTTGTTCCGCCTACCTTAAATTTACAGAACGCGGCAAAGTCGTGATGACCCAATAGCAGCGCACTAGCTTCATTCATTCGATCAGCGTCAAGTGGGCGATACCAGGATGCGACATCGTGGCGAGATAGGGGTGCGATGACATCGTTGTTATCAAGAATCTTGTAGCTGTAATACCTGCGCAGGGCAGAAAAACGGGCATGAAAGCCTTCAGGGGCATCGCTCACGTTCATGATGCGCACATCTTCATCAAGAATTCTATTTAGTTTATAACGCAGATCTAGGTAGGTGAGGTCTCGGTCAAACATTGCATCAGGCACATCAACATGAATTACTTGCCCTGTTGCATGGACTCCAGCATCGGTGCGCCCAGCAACTATTGAATCGATATTTGTCTGTGAGATTCGGGAAATGGCTTCTTCAATAAGGTCTTGCAGTGTTCGGTGGCCTGGTTGTGTTGCCCAGCCAAAGAAGTGGGTGCCATCGTAGGCAATATCAAGCCGTAAACGACGAAACCCACTCTCAGGAAAGAGAGTGGGCGCCGCCATGGTAAAGGTAAGTGTTTTTACTTATCTGTTACGAGTTCGATCACTGCCATAGGAGCGTTATCGCCCTTACGTGGACCAATCTTTGTAATGCGTGTGTATCCACCTTCGCGGTTAGCAAAAGTTGGAGCGATTACTGTAAAGAGTGTGTGAACAACGCTCTTGTTAGCAATACGCGCCATTACTTCACGGCGAGCAGAGAGGTCACCCTTCTTACCGAAGGTAATCAACTTTTCAGCTAGTGGACGAAGACGCTTCGCCTTTGCTTCTGTAGTTGTGATCTTTCCGTGCTCGAACAACTGCTCGGCAAGAGTACGAAGAATCAAGCGCTCGTGTGATGGGCCTGAACCCAAACGTGGGCCTTTAGTTGGCTTTGGCATTGTTTTCTCCTTTATGCCTGATCTGCGTCAGCGAAGTCTTCATCTGACACGTTGTAGTTCTGGTGTTGTGAAGGATCAAATCCTGCTGGGCTGTCCTTAAGAGACATTCCCATTGATACAAGCTTTGCCTTAATCTCATCGATTGACTTTGACCCGAAATTACGGATATCAAGTAGGTCAGCCTCTGAACGATTAACTAGTTCACCAACTGTGTGAATGCCTTCGCGCTTCAAGCAGTTATATGAACGTACTGTGAGATCAAGATCTTCGATAGGAAGAGCAAGGTCAGCAGCGAGAGCAGCATCCATAACAGATGGCCCCATCTCGATACCTTCTGCATCAAGATTAAGTTCGCGAGCAAGTCCGAAGAGCTCAACAAGTGTCTTTCCAGCAGATGCAACAGCATCACGTGGCTTCAT
>CAIXKQ010000092.1 GCA_903920065.1 uncultured Actinomycetes bacterium | reverse complement strand
GTTGGCTTGCTTGCATACGGAGCCATTGGTGATGAACACAGCCGCGCTATCGCGGCAACGCCAGGTCTGCGCCTTGTAGCTGTGGCTGATACTAATCCGGAGCGATTGGCGGCTGCGCAACTCTTAGCACCTGATGTCACAACCTTTGCCGATTCAACTGCGATGCTAGATTCGGGATTACTTGAACTCGTCGTTATCTCAACTCCACCCAACAGCCATTACCAATGGGCGAAAGAGTCACTAGCTCGTGGAATTAATGTGATCTTGGAAAAACCGATGGCGCTGACGGTGCAAGAGTGTGATGAATTAATGGAGTTGGCTGCCGCAAAGAACCTGCTGCTTGTTGTCTATCAAAACCGTCGCTTTGATGCCGATTTTGTGACGATGAAGAAACTTATTGATGATGGAAGTATCGGTGAAGTCTTCTCTTATGAGAGCTTTGTCGGCGGTTACTCCAAGCCATGTTCCTACTGGCACTCAATGGTTGAAGTATCCGGCGGAGCAATCTTTGACTGGGGTAGTCACTTTATTGATCAAATTCTGGCAATCATTCCGGGGAAGGTGGATTCAGTCACCGGAATTAATCAGAAACGGCAATGGACACATGTCACAAATGCCGACCATGCAGATGTTTCAATCACCTTCGCAGGTGGGGCTCGCGCAACCTTTACCAATTCAGACCTTGCCGCAGCTCGTAAACCAAAGTTCTATGTATTAGGAACAACGGGAGCGATTATTGGTAACTGGGATCCGGCTGCTGGGACAGCGCCCGCTGATTTGCCGGCGATTCTTACCGTATATCGCGCAGATGGTAGCCATGAAGTTATTGCCAACTCTGCCCCTGCTCCTTATTCATTCCACCAAAGCGTGGTCGCTTATTTACAGAAGAACACCCCAATGAATGTCACCACCGCTCAATCCCGTGATGTCGTTGCAATCATGCAGGCAGCTGAAGAGTCAGCGCGATCCAATGGCCGTTCCGTCACACCTTCACTATTGCGATGACAAGCACTCGTTGGGGGCTGCTGGGTGCAGGTTGGATTGCAACTAAAGCAATCGCACCAGCGATGCATGAAGCATCGGATGCGATCCTTCAGGCAGTGGCTAGTCGAGACTCGGCGCGATCACGAGCACTAAACCCCCTAACAATTCATGAGAGTTACGAAGCGCTCATCAATGATCCATTAGTTGATGCCGTCTATATCAGCCTTCCCAATCACTTGCATTGCCAGTGGAGCGTTGCTGCACTTAATGCAGGTAAACATGTCTTATGTGAAAAACCATTTGCTATCAACTCAAGTGAAGTTGAGCTCATGGTGAAGGCTGCCCGAGAAAATGATCGATTGCTCGTTGAAGCAGTGTGGTCACGTTGGCATCCACGTATGGCACGGCTTGTTGATTATGTGAAGTCTGGAAACATTGGAAAATTGCACTCGATTGAATCGTCATTTACCTTTCCGGCAAACATTGACGGCAACTATCGACTCTCACCGGCTATGGGGGGTGGAGCGCTCTTTGATGTTGGTGTGTATCCACTGCATGCCATGGCAGCCTTAGTTGGTGATGACGCGCAGATGGAAATCAAAGACTGCGATGCCACATTGGGGCCAACCGGAATTGATCTGACCACCACCTGGCAGTTGCGCTTTGCTGGCTCCATCACTGCACAAGGTGTGGCCTCCTTTGAGATGCCAGAGCATCAAAGCTTGATCGTGCATGGTGAGAAAGAATCAGTTGAATTTGTTGGCAAAGAAGTATTCACATCCTGGAACTCACCAAGTCAATTGCGCTTAGGTGAAAACATCGAAGAATTTGATGCAGTAGATCCATATCAACTCATGATTGAAAATTTTGGCAAAAAGGTGCAAGGACGAGAGAGTTGGGTGCTTCCACTGGAGACTTCACTCTTTGTGCAAAGAGCTCTCGATCAGCTTCGCGCTGCGTTCTAGCCAGGCTTAGGCTCAGCGCACTTTTCCCATAATGGGCAGAGTGCTTGTAAAGTAGGTCGTTCATCAGTTGATTACCTACAATTTACCGAAATAGGACATCCTAAGACCGTGAGAGAACAGTTAGCGAATTACCAGGATAGAGAGTTAACCTGGCTCGATTTCGATACTCGGGTGCTGGAACTGACAGAAGATCCCACTATTCCACTCCTCGAGCGAGTGCGCTTTCTATCAATCTTCTCTTCAAATTTAGATGAATTCTTTATGGTGCGCGGTGCCTCTTTGAAAGCAAAAATTGAACGAGGTGTGACTACACCCAACTCTGCCGGTTACACACCAAGAGAATTGCTGAAAATAGTCCTTGAGCGCACCCAGAATTTAGTAAATATCCAAGCCGAGCGATTTAAAGATGTCATCATCCCTGAGCTTGCTACCCATGGCATTGAATTTTGCAAGATTAGCGAACTCACAAATGAAGAACGCAGCCAGTTGAAGGATTACTACGACAAGCGAGTCTTTCCAGTACTGACTCCCCTGGTTGTGGACCCATCACACCCATTTCCATATATTTCCGGGCTCTCACTTAATATCGGTATCAATATCGAATCTAGTGAAGATCAAGACATTAGCTTCGCTCGGGTAAAGATCCCAACCAATCTGCCCCGCTTTATTCGCACCTCAGATCAGTCCAAGATTCGCTTTGTGCTCATCGATGAACTTATTGCTGAACATCTCTCAGAGCTCTTCCCCGGTGTCACACTCAAAGATCACTTCTTCTTCCGTGTGACCCGAAATCAGGACCTCGACCTTGATGAAGATGAGACCGATGACATCCTGGAGACGATGGAGAAGGAACTTACTCGTCGTCGCTTTGGGCCGCCGGTGCGCCTTGAGGTGGATAAGGTCATTCAACCTGAAGTTCTGAACGAGTTGATGGATGAGTTAAAAATTGAACCTATCGATGTCTTGAAATATGACTCCCCGCTTGATCTGCGCAGTCTGAACCAGATTGCAGATCTTAATTTTCCAGAGCTTAAGTACAAGCCATTTAGAAGTGAGACCGCACCTGAACTACGCGATGTGGACCTAGATTCAAGTGATTCTTTCTTCACCGCGCTTCGAAAAGGTGAAATTCTGCTGCATCACCCCTATCAATCCTTTACTACCTCGGTGGTGAATTTCCTAGAAAATGCCGCGCGAGACCCGTACGTTCTAGCAATCAAGCAGACCCTGTACCGAACTTCCGGTGATTCACCCATCGTGCAAGCGCTCATTGAGGCTGCTGAGGCTGGCAAGCAAGTACTTGCGGTGATTGAAATCCGTGCCCGCTTTGATGAAATGGCAAATGTGCGATGGGCTAGAAAGCTAGAAGAAGTCGGCGTGCACGTTGTCTATGGACTGATGGGTCTTAAGACGCATGCGAAGTTATCTCTGGTCGTTCGTGAAGAAGGCGACGCTTTGCGCCGTTACTGCCATGTGGGCACAGGTAACTACAACCCAAAGACTGCCCGTTTCTATGATGATCTTGGAATCCTTAGTGCTGATCCTGTTCTTGGTGAAGATTTGTCACGTCTGTTTAACGAACTCTCTGGCTACTCAACCAAGCATGAGTATTCACGTCTTCTCGTTGCCCCACACAGTATGCGCAAGGGGCTGATTGCTCGTATCAAGCGAGAGACTCGTCACCACCTCGATGGCAAGCCGGCCTGGATTAGATTCAAACTCAACTCACTTCTTGATGAAGAGATTATCGATCACCTCTATGAAGCAGCCGATGCTGGAGTGAAGGTTGAAATCGTGGTGCGCGGAATTTGCTCGATTCGCTTAAATACCCAAGCTCGCCAGGAGAACATCAAAGTTCGCTCCATTTTAGGAAGATTCTTAGAGCACTCACGTATTTATTACTTCCGTAACGGGGGGGCAGAGGATTACTACATCGGCAGCGCCGACATGATGCATCGAAACCTCGATCGCCGCGTGGAATCACTAGTGCTCATCGAATCTGAAAAGCATAAGCAGCGACTTGCAGGAATTCTTGATGATTCGGTCTCGGATAAGTATTCAACCTGGAAACTAACTGAAGAAAATAACTGGGTTCGAAATATTATGGATCATGATGGAAATCTCCTTGTTAACTTCCAAGATCACTTCGTCGATAGACACAACCGTTCATGATAAGAGCAGCTGGAGCTCTTCTGTGGCGTGATAATTCTGATTTATCTATAGAGGTAGCACTCATTCATCGACCACGATATGACGACTGGTCGCTGCCTAAGGGCAAGTTAGAGATGGGCGAGACTGCGCTGCAATGTGCTTACCGCGAGGTGCACGAGGAGACTGGAATCCGCGCCACATTTACCAGACAACTAGG
>CAIXKQ010000091.1 GCA_903920065.1 uncultured Actinomycetes bacterium | reverse complement strand
CGTGGATTACGGCCTGGCATCTTCGGTCTGGACCAAAGACCACGGACGAGCAATGCGGATGGCCAAGGCCTTTGACTTCGGATGTGTCTGGATTAATACCCACATCCCACTGGTGGCGGAGATGCCACATGGTGGCTTCAAGCGCAGTGGATATGGCAAGGATCTCTCCAGCTATGGCTTTGAGGATTACACCCGCATCAAGCATGTGATGAGCAATATCAACGCCTGATAAATCACAGGAAAAAAAGTTCCATTTAGGTTTGGCTCAGGGGGCTAGAAAGTCCATAATGAGCCCAGCAAAACCGTCCCTTATTCCGGCAATTCAAAAAGGAGCCACATCCATGGCTAAAAAACCGCTCTCTCCAGAAGCACGTTCAATCATCAACTCTAAGCTTTCACGTCGCGCTGTTTTAGCTGGCGCTGGCGCAGTAGCTGGCGCAAGTGCGCTCGCTGCATGTGGTTCTGGTGGTGGATCTTCTAAGAACTCCATTCGTTGGGGCAATTGGCCGCTATACCTTGATGTTGATGACTCAGGTAAGAATTATCCAACGCTGCAGGCTTTTTCAAAAGAGAGTGGCATTGATGTTAAGTATCTGGAAGATTACAACGATAACGATGAGTTCTTTGGAAAAGTCCAAGCACAATTAAAATTGAAGAAAGATATTGGCTATGACATTGTCTGCCCAACAGATTGGATGGCTGGCCGCTGGATTCGCCTTGGCTATGCGCAGAAGTTTGATACCGCAAATATTCCAAATAAGAGCAATATCGTCGACACACTTGCAGCACCTTCCTTTGATCCAAGCCGTGATTACTCACTGACATGGCAAGGCATCATGGGTGGTTTTGGTTGGAACACCACCAAGAATCCAAAGGGCATTCGCACCTTAGATGATCTCTTCTCCCCAACAAATAAGGGAAAGATTGTTGTTCTCTCTGAAATGCGCGACACCATTGGAATTATCTTGATGGCCCAAGGTGTCAATTTAAAGACAGTGACCGAAGCACAGTTTATGAATGGCGTTGACTTCCTAGCGAAGAAGATTGCTGATGGTTGGATTCGCGGAGTTAAGGGCAACGAATACGCAGAAGATCTCACTTCAGGGGATGCCACTGCTGGTATTGGTTGGTCTGGCGATATGTTCATTCTGAAGTCAGAAAATGAAGGAAAGTTTGACTTTGCCATCCCAGAGTCAGGCGGAACTATCTCTGGCGATAATATGTTAATTCCATCAACTGCAACCCCTGAGGCAAAGGCCAATGCGGAAAAGCTTATTAATTACTATTACGAGCCAGCAGTTGCCGCCGAAGTTGCGGCATATGTGAATTACTTCTGTCCGGTCAAGGGCGCCCAAGCTGAGATGGAGAAGATTGATCCAGCTCTAGCAGCAAGTGAGTTCATCTTCCCAACTGCTAAGACCATGGCGAACCTCTCTGTCTTCCGTGCTCTGACACCAACGGAAGAGACAACCTGGACTGAAGCTTTCCAGAAGGCTGCCGGCCTCTAAGTGTCAGATACGGCAAGTTCTGCGCGAGGAGATCTAGGGCTCTCACACTTAATAAAGAGTTACGGTGATTTCAAGGCCGTTAATGATTTGTCCTTGATCATTCCGAAAGGTTCATTCTTTGCACTCCTTGGACCATCCGGTTGTGGAAAGACAACGACGCTTCGCATGATTGCCGGGCTGGAAGAACCAACTCAAGGAACTATCTCATTGGGCGCTACCGACATTACTTATACCAAGCCGTACCAACGCCCGATCAATACCGTCTTTCAGAACTACGCCCTCTTTCCGCATCTAACCATCTTTGAAAATATTGCCTTCGGCCTACGCCGTCGCGGTATTAAAGATGTCGATGATGCGGTGAATAAGGCGTTAGATCTAGTGGAACTTCCACATTTGGCCCAACGTAAACCAACTCAGTTATCTGGTGGACAACAACAGCGCATCGCACTTGCTCGCGCCATTGTGAACCGTCCAGCGCTACTTCTCCTTGATGAGCCACTGGGCGCACTTGATCTTAAGCTGCGTCGCCAGATGCAGATTGAACTTAAGTGGATTCAGAAGGAAGTGGGAATTACCTTCGTGCACGTTACCCACGATCAGGAAGAAGCTATGACCATGGCTGACACCATCGCGGTGATGAACGAGGGTGAAATTGAGCAGATGGGTTCGCCGGCAGAACTCTATGACAACCCCAAGACTGCATTTGTTGCTAACTTTCTTGGGCAGTCAAACCTGATTAAGGGAACTATCACCGGCCTGGACGGAGCAAATCAAATTGTTGATCTCTTTGGTCAGAAGATTTCCCTGCAGAAAGATCGCTCACATGCAGTTGATAACTCAATTTTGGCAGGAATCAGACCAGAGAAGTTCCGTATTTCTCGCCTTGAGACTTCAACTTCTGGAAACATTCTCACTGGTGGCAAGATTGAAGATGTTTCTTATATTGGCGTTTCTACCCAATACCAAGTGCTGATGCCATGGGGACAAGAGTTGATGGTCTTTGAACAAAACGATGATGGTGTTGCACCATTTAGCGTGGGCGAGAGTGTGAATATCTCATGGGAGCCTGTCTTTACCTTTGCACTGCGTGGCGATGATGATGCTGAAGCAGGAACTGAAGTAAATCCCGAAGAGGATTTAGAAGAAGAATGAAAAAGATCAGCACCCCGTATCTCCTGTTAATTCCGGGGATGGGGTTCCTCTTCATCTTCTTCTTACTTCCCTTATTTAACCTTGCTCAGACTTCTACTCAGACTCCAGTGGGTGGGGGAGATACAGGTCAGTACGAACAGACCTGGCGCTTTGCTAATTACTTCGATGCCTTTGTGGAAAATAGAGAGCAATTTGGTCGCTCATTTGTTTATGCACTAATCGCTACTGTGCTTGCGCTAGCAATTGCTTATCCACTTGCCTACACCATTGCCTTTAAGGGTGGCCGGTTTAAGAATGTGATGCTGGTACTTGTTATCGCTCCGTTCTTTACCTCCTTCCTACTTCGTACCATTGCGTGGAAACAAATTCTTGGCGAAGAAGGTTTTGTTGTTCCTACACTTCGCTCGTTGCACATCATCTCAGAAAGTACGACCCTGACCTCCAGCGCCTTTGCAGTAGTCATGGGTATGACCTATAACTTCTTACCCTTTATGACCTTGCCGCTCTATGCCTCGATCGATCGCATTGACCCGCGCACACTTGAAGCATCAGGTGATCTCTATGCCAATGGCTTTACTACTTTCCGCCGTGTGACTCTTCCGCTTTCTATGCCGGGAGTTGTCGCAGGAACGCTGCTGACATTTATCCCAGCAGCTGGTGATTATGTGAATGCTGCAATTCTGGGTAGTCCGCAGACAAAGATGCTGGGAAATGTGATTGAGTCCAGATACTTTAAAATTGTTGATTACCCAACGGCATCGGCGCTCTCATTTACGCTTATGGTCTCGATCTTGATCCTGGTTACCGTCTATGTCCGCAAAGCTGGAACCGAGGAGCTGGTATGAACACACTCTCTCGCTGGTTTGGCCGTAACTTACTTCGCATCTACGCGGTGGTTGCCTTTACCTACCTATTTATTCCAGTTGCCTACACCTTTGCCTTCTCATTTAATGACTCTGGCAAGAGCAATCTCATCTGGAAGGGTTTTACCTGGGCTAATTGGCAGAACCCGTGTGGTGCACCTGAAGTATGTACTGCGCTAGGAAATTCAATCAAGATTGGCTTACTTGCCACTGTGTTTTCAACAATTCTAGGAACAATGATTGCTTTTGCAATTGGTCGTCATAAATTTAAGGGTCGCTCCACAACAAATTTACTGATCTTCTTGCCGATGGCAACCCCCGAGATAGTTCTAGGAGCATCATTGCTCTCACTCTTCCTCGTCTTTCATATTAATCCTGGTTTCTGGCCAACTGTTATTGCCCATGTTCTTTTCTGCGTTTCATTTGTTGTAGTAACTGTCAAAGCTCGTATTGCCAGTTTGGATCCTCGACTAGAACAAGCGGCGATGGATCTCTATGCAAATGAACGCGAAACTTTCCGCCGGGTGACTCTGCCTTTGGTAGCTCCAGGAATCGCAGCAGCAGCACTGTTGGCTTTTAGTCTTTCTTTTGATGATTTCATCATTACCAACTTCAACTCCGGCACCATGACGACCTTTCCTAAGTTTATCTACACATCTGCCGCCCGTGGAATTCCAGCGCAAGCCAATGTCATTGGGTCATCGATGTTCTTCCTCGCACTTGCCATTGTGATTATTGGACAATTGGTTTCACGTAAACGCAAAGTTTCATGACCCGCGAACTTGTCATACTAGGTTCCACCGGCTCAATCGGCGTTCAAGCGCTGGAGATTGTGGAAGCTAATCCGGATCTCTTTACCGTGGTTGCTATTACATCGGCGGGAACTCATCCGCAACTAGTTATTGATCAGGCGAAGCAGTTTGGCGTCAAGCTTGTGGGAGTTACTAAGAATGCGCAAATAATTCGTGAGGCACTTCCTGGAGTTCAAGTCATTGATGGTCCCCATGCATCAGCTGAAGTAGCGGCAATTACCTGCGATGTTGTGCTCAATGCAATTACTGGCTCTATCGGCTTGGCGCCCACACTTGCGGCAATTAAAGCGGGCAATCGGGTGGCACTTGCCAATAAAGAATCACTTGTTGCCGGTGGAGATTTAGTGATTGCGCATGCAAGGGATGATCAGATACTTCCCGTTGATTCCGAGCATTCTGCAATCTGGCAAGCGCTGCAGGGTGAGAAGAAATCTGAAGTTGCTAAGTTAGTTCTTACCGCTAGTGGTGGGCCATTTCGTGATCGCGCTGACTTGTCTACCGTGACTTTGCAAGAAGCACTTGCCCACCCCACATGGACCATGGGACCTGTTGTGACAATTAATTCAGCCTCCCTGATGAATAAAGGGTTGGAAATTATTGAAGCTCACTATTTATTTGGCGTTGCATACTCTCAGATAGAGGCCGTTATCCATCCACAATCTGTGGTGCACTCCATGGTCGAATTTGTTGATGGTTCAACTATTGCCCAAGCATCACCGCCCAATATGAAGGGGCCAATTTCACTTGCGCTCAGCCATCCGCATCGCGTTCCTTACGCAACCAAGCCAATTGATTGGAGCACTTCTCACACCTGGAGTTTTGCTCCGATTGATGAGGCTCGTTTTCCAGCGGTGGCACTTGCTCGCACCTGCGGTGAAATTGGGGGAGGACTCCCAGCAATTTTTAATGCTTCTAACGAGGTTGCCGTGCAAGCATTTATTGATGGACAGATCTCATTTACCGACATTTTTGCCATTGTCAGCCAGAGCGTGGATCACCTTCGGGCAACAGCGGCCACTACTCTGCGCGATCTGGAAGATGTCAGTGCGGCAGAAGATGATGCTCGCCAGATATCCGGTGAATTAGTGAAGAAAGGAGCGCTCCGATGAAAGTACTTGGAATCTTAGCTTTTGCAGTTGCG
>CAIXKQ010000090.1 GCA_903920065.1 uncultured Actinomycetes bacterium | reverse complement strand
TTGGGCCGCTTTGAATCGGCTGCAAGAACAAGTGTCTTTGGCATGGTGTTAGCAGTGATTATTGCGTCGGAGACTTTTTCTCACAAGGATGCCTCATATGCGCTCTGGATGAGCGCAATTGTCCTCATCGCTGGTGGCTTTATCGCCAAGAAAGCTCTTACCTCGCAATCTCTACTGGGATTATTCACCACCTTCTTTTCACTTCTCTGGCTTACACCCTTCTTCAATTCACAGTTTTTCTACTCTGTGGATGCGGTTTTCATGCTCACTCATTCAATTCTCTCTCTTTGCGTAGCAGTAGGGGCTTTCACCTACTTAAAGAATTGATGAGATAGATGGCAAAGTTTAAGTTCGTTGGCTTTCAGGAGCATGTAGAAGTTCCTGAAGGTTTTGAACTTCTGGAGATCAAAGAAGAGATTCAGTGCACTCTTCACAGAGACGATGTCTTCTCACTACTTAGCGAACCTGCGAAGTTATCACTCTGGTTCTATCAGGTACTTTCACTTGAATCTAAGTCGAGTGGAAAAATCACCTTTTTATCTTCTGATGGAGTTAAGTCAGAAGGCATCTGTCTTGCATACGACAGTGGAAAAGAAATCTCGTTTCTTGCCGATCGTTTTGGTGAGTTTGCGGCGAAAATAAAGGGGAGTAAGAATTCTGTGTTGTCGGTCAAATTCAGAATCCTCACTAACGATCCCAAATCAATGAGCGAAGAATTACTGGTATTGATGAGTAATCTTCGAAAGTTAGTCGCAAAATGATGAAAAAAGCCAATATTTACGACGTTGCAAAGTTGGCGGATGTCTCACACCAAACCGTTTCTAGAGTTCTGAATAAGCATGCGAGCGTGAAACCGGCAACACGTGAAAAAGTAGAGAAAGCAATTTCTGAGCTTTCTTATCGCCCAAATCAAGCGGCTCGCCAGTTGGTGACATCACAGAGTCGCATGATTGGTGTCTTGATTGCCGAATCTAATCTTTTCGGTCCTTCCTCAATATTAAATGCGATGCAAAATGTCTCTCGAAAAGAAGGGTATTCAGTAATCTCAATCTCGGTGCTTGCAAAATCGCGTGACTCTTGGCGAGAGGGAATTGAGCAACTGCGAAACCTAAATATTGACGGAGTTATCACCATTGCGTTGCCTAAAGAGATTGTGAGGGAAATCGAACAGTCTCTGCTCGAGGCAACAATTGTTCTGATTGGCTCGGAACCTTCTAAGAAATTTAACGTTGTGAATATGGACAATGGGACCGGAGCAAAACTTGCTACACAACATCTGATTGATCAAGGACACACTGAAATATTTCATGTGGCCGGCCCCAAAAATGCTTATGAAGCTCAAATGCGCAGTATTGGATATGAAGAAGTGATGAAGGAATCTGGGCTGGTGCCAAGAGTTTTTCCCGGTACCTGGGCAATTGAATCGGGATATGAGGCAGGAAAAGAGATTCTAAAGTTGAGAGAGTTACCTACTGCAATTTTTTGCGCAAATGATCATTTGGCAATTGGGGTAATAAAGGTTTTACATGAGCATGGAATTCAAATCCCAGGGCAAGTCAGTGTTGTGGGCTATGACGACATCCCCGAATCTAATTATTTAACCCCCTCACTGACAACCATCAGACCGAATTTTGATGCGCTAGGGAAAGCTGCAATCGACAAAATGCTCAAGCAATTGCAGCAAGTCGCCGTAAAAGAAGCGGTAATGTTAAAACCAGAGTTGGTGGTCAGAAAATCGACCGCCAGTATTAAAACTAGAAAGAGGAGTACATGACCGAGAAATATGTAATCGGAGTCGATTACGGGACGTTATCTGGACGCGCTCTGATTGTGCGAGCATCAGATGGTCATGAGATGGGCTCAGCAGTCTTTGATTACCCCAACGCTGTAATGGACCGCGTACTTAATGCAAGTGGCGCCGCACTTGGCCCTGATTGGGCGCTACAAGATCCACAGGATTATGTTGATGTATTACGTAATGCTGTGCCTGAAGCTCTACGAATTTCCGGAGTAAATCCTGCAGATGTAGTGGGAATTGCAACAGATTTCACCGCCTGCACAATGATTCCAGTGCTTGAAGATGGAACTCCACTCTGCCAGCTGCCTGAATTTAAAAATAACCCTCATGCTTATGTGAAATTGTGGAAACACCATGCTGCCCAACCGCATGCCGATCGCATCAATCAGCTTGCCCGTGAACGTAATGAGAAATGGTTGCCACGATACGGTGGACAGATTTCATCAGAGTGGGAACTTGCCAAAGGTCTGCAACTATTAGAAGAAGCACCTGAGGTCTATAACCGTATGTATAAATTTGTCGAAGCAGCGGACTGGATCATTTGGCAGTTATGTGGAAGCTACGTTCGCAATGCCTGCACCGCCGGATATAAAGGTAATTTACAAGATGGCCAGTACCCATCTCGCGAGTATTTCAAGGCACTGAATCCAGCATTCGAAAATTTTGCAGAAGAGAAGATTGCTCACACAATCGGTCAGCTAGGAGATAACGCAGGTCCGCTTACCGCTCAAGCTGCACAGTGGACAGGACTCTCAGCAGGAATCGCAGTTGCCGTGGGCAATGTCGATGCACACGTGACAGCGCCAGCAGCAAAAGCAACTGAACCAGGACAGATGGTTGCAATCATGGGTACATCTACCTGCCACGTGATGAATCATGATGCAATTACTGAAGTTCCCGGTATGTGTGGAGTTGTTGATGGTGGAATAGTCAGCGGCCTCTACGGATATGAAGCAGGGCAATCAGGTGTCGGTGACATCTTTGCTTGGTATGTAGAAAACCAAGTACCAGCAAAGTATTTTGATGAAGCTAAAGCTAATAACAAATCTATTCATCAGCACTTAACTGATATTTCAGCCGATGAGGCTATTGGTGCTCATGGCTTAATAGCCCTTGATTGGCAGAGCGGAAATCGTTCAGTTTTAGTTGATCACGAGCTCAGTGGCTTGGTTTTAGGAACAACTCTGACAACAACTGCAGAGCAGATCTATCGAGCGCTGCTGGAAGCAACGGCCTATGGCACTCGCGTCATAGTAGATACCTTTGCTAAGTCGGGTGTACCCGTGAAGGAATTCATCGTTGCTGGGGGATTACTCAAGAACAAATTCC
Source organism: uncultured Actinomycetes bacterium (assembly GCA_903920065.1). Taxonomy (GTDB): domain Bacteria; phylum Actinomycetota; class Actinomycetes; order Nanopelagicales; family Nanopelagicaceae; genus Planktophila. The sequence goes on along the minus strand of CAIXKQ010000090.1, from coordinate 12,151 downwards.
TGATGCAGCTGTATTCAGATGTCACTCGTCTGCCCATTTCCACCATTGATACCGATCAAGGCCCAGCGCTCGGTTCGGCAATTCACGCCGCCGTTGCGGCGCAGCTCTATACAAATGTGAACCAGGCTGCTGAAGTTATGGGCAGAGTAAATAAACACGTCTATCTTCCTAATGAAGAGAGATCTAAACAGTACGATGGCCTATATAAAGAGTATTTAGAGTTACATGATTACTTTGGTCGTGGTGCCAACAATGTAATGAAACGTCTCAAGCAGATGAAACGAGAGGGTTAACGATGAGCAAGAAAGAGAAATTGATAGCTAAGACTCAGAAACTACTTGTTGATCTTCATCAAGAGCTCGTTCGTTATGAACTAGTTGTCTGGACAAGCGGAAATGTTTCACAGCGAATGAAATTCGATGATGGCTCGCCAGATCTCTTTGCAATCAAACCATCGGGTGTGCGATATGAAGACCTGACTGCCGAATCCATGGTCATCTGTGATCTCGATGGAAATTTAGTGCAAGGCGATCTCTCACCTTCCAGTGATACTGCAGCTCATGCTTATGTTTATAAGAACATGCCAGAGGTCAATGGTGTTGTTCACACTCACAGCAACTACGCCTGTGCGTGGGCTGCAATAGGTAAAGAGATTCCATGCATTCTTACTGCAATCGCAGATGAATTCGGTGGGCCGATTCCTGTGGGTCCCTTTGCAATCATTGGCGATGATTCAATCGGACGGGGAATAGTTCAGACTTTGAGCGGCCATCGCTCACGTGCGATCTTGATGCAAAATCATGGTGTATTTGCCATCGGGCCTGATGCCACAGCGGCTGTGAAGGCGGCGGTCATGTGCGAGGACAACGCCAAGAGCGCCTTTATTGCCCTCCAGCTGGGCACCCCTATCCCAATCCCGCAGGCGGCAATCGAATCTTTATTTAATCGTTACCAAAGCGTCTATGGAAAATAGCCAAAAGTTGATAGTTTAAGCCTTAGAAATGTGAGCGCTCACCTAATCGGGTGTCATTTGCTTTTCAGCATTCACTGAATCATGGACGAAGTTCGGTGTTAGAAGTGCCAGTCCACTAACGCTAGGAAAGGAACACAATTGTTCAAGAAAGTATCTAGCCTCATTGCTGTATCAGCAATGTTGGTATCAGGTCTAGTTCTCGCATCACCAGCACAGGCAGCAAAGGGACTCGTTGGAGTTTCAATGCCAACACAGTCATCAACACGCTGGATTTCAGATGGAAACAGCATCAAGGCAGCTCTTGAAAAGGGCGGCTACACAGTTGATCTTCAGTACGCAGAAGATGACATCCCAACACAGGTAACACAGCTCGAAGGCATGCTTACTAAGGGTGCTAAGGCTCTTATCATTGCTGCAATCGATGGAACTCAGCTAACTGACGTTCTAGCGAAGGCTAAAGAGAATGGCGCTCCTGTAATTGCATACGATCGCCTTATCAATGGAAGCGCGAACGTTGATTACTACGCAACATTCGATAACTTCAAGGTCGGCGTTCAGCAGGCAACATCACTTCTCGTTGGTCTTGGCGTATACAAGTCAGAGGCAAGCACAAAAGCTGATGGTCCAAAGGCTAAGGGTCCATTCAACGTTGAATTGTTCGCTGGATCAGCGGATGACAACAACGCAACATTCTTCTTCAACGGAGCAATGTCAGTACTTAACCCACTCATCAAGTCAAAGGTAATCGTTGTTAAGTCTAAGCAGACTGCATTCAACAAGGTTGCAACACTTCGCTGGGATGGTGCAGTTGCACAGAAGCGCATGGAAGATATCCTCGTTGGTAGCTACGCAAGCGCAAAGGTCAACGGAGTACTTTCACCATACGACGGTCTAAGCCGCGGAATCATCGCAGCTCTTACTGACGCTGGTTACACAAAGAAGAACCTCCCAATCATCACAGGACAAGATGCAGAAGTACTTTCTGTTAAGTCAATGATCGCTGGCGAGCAGTACTCAACAATCTTCAAAGACACTCGTGAGCTTGCAAAGGTTGCCGTTTCAATGGCAACAGCAATTCTCGATGGCAAGAAGGTTACAGTTAACGATACAAAGACATACAACAACAAGGTAAAGGTTGTACCTTCATTCCTCCTTACTCCTTATATCGTTACAACAAAGAACTACAAGAAGGTCCTAATTGATTCCGGATACATCAAGACATCTGATCTCAAGTAATTAGGTAGATAGTCCGGTTGGCCGGTTCTTTGGAACTGGCTAACCGGACTATCATTCTTGGTAGCAAGGCTTCGATAGGTTTATTTACAAGAAGTACATAGTTAAGAGAGCACAGGGACAATGGCAGAGAACATCTTGGAGATGCAGTCGATTACTAAGACTTTTCCTGGTGTTAAAGCGCTGGTCGATGTCTCCTTGAATGTTGAACGCGGTGAAATCCATGCAATCTGTGGAGAAAATGGCGCCGGCAAGTCAACATTGATGAAAGTTCTGTCAGGTATCTACCCCCATGGAAGTTATGACGGGGCTATTATTTTTGAAGGCCAAGAACTTAACTTAAAAAATATCCGAGATAGTGAACATCTGGGCATCGTAATCATCCACCAAGAGCTTGCGCTTAGCCCCCACCTATCAATTGCTGAAAATATATTTTTAAATAATGAAATAAAGAGCAAAGGTCTTATCGACTGGAATAAAACCAACCTTGAGGCACAGAAGCTCATGGCTAAAGTTGGTTTGACCGAAGATCCAAATACGCCAGTAAGCAAGATTGGCGTTGGTAAGCAACAGCTTGTAGAAATTGCAAAGGCAGTTTCAAAGAAAGTTAAGTTACTTATTCTTGATGAACCTACTGCGGCGCTCAATGATGCCGATTCAGAGCACCTACTTGATTTACTGCGCCAATTTAAGAGCCAGGGAATTACCTGCATCATCATTTCCCATAAACTCAATGAAATTGCGGCGATTGCAGATAAAACAACAATCATTCGAGATGGTCATGTTATTGAAACCCTTCAGATGCAAGGTGTTGCTTTGGATCAAGAGCGCATTATCAAAGGCATGGTTGGACGTGAAATGAATAATCGTTATCCATCCCATGAATCAAAGATTGGTGCTGAAGTCTTTCGCATTGAAAACTGGAAGGTTCACCATCCAGATGACATCAATCGCGTTGTAGTCGATAACGCAAACCTGCATGTGAGAGCAGGCGAAATCGTTGGATTGGCCGGCATTATGGGAGCAGGGCGCACAGAGCTAGCCCGCAGCGTCTTTGGCCACAGTTGGGGCGCTCGTATCTCTGGCACAGTCTTTGTCAATGGAAAGCCGGCTAATGTGAAGAATGTTCGAGCTGCTATTGATTCAGGAATCGCATACTCGACCGAGGACCGTAAGCGTTTTGGGCTCAACCTCATCGATGACATTAAACGAAATATCTCACTTGCATCGCTTGAAAAATTTGTGAAACGTGGCCTTGTGAGTGATAACGAGGAGTATCGCGTTGCTAGTCAATATCGCGATTCAATGAATATTAAAGCTCCATCACCGAATTCAATTGTCGGAAAACTCTCTGGTGGAAACCAGCAGAAGGTGGTTCTAAGTCAGTGGATTAATGTGAATCCTGAAATTTTGATTCTTGATGAACCTACTCGTGGAATCGACGTGGGTGCCAAATATGAGATTTACACAATTATTCAAGGGTTGGCCGCACAAGGTAAGGCAGTCCTGGTTATCTCAAGTGAGCTACCAGAACTTATTGGCATCTGCGATCGCATTTATGCGATTGCCGAAGGTGTAATTACAGGCGAAGTAGAAAAGAAGGATTTTTCACCAGAATTGCTCATGCAATATATGACGAAGGCAAAGGAAGATAGCAATGTCTAAAATAAATGAACTGTTCGGCAGTGATGGCAAGATTCGTCAACGTCTCGATGGAGTTGACCTTCGTCAAAATGCAATCTTTATTGCCCTAGTAGTACTAGTGGCGTATTTCGCAATCACAACGCCTAACCATGCATCAATCACGCCAGATAACTGGTCAAACCTTGTTGTGCAAAATGGTTACATCCTTGTTCTTGCAATCGGAATGGTGATGATCATTATCGCCGGCCACATCGATTTATCTGTGGGTTCCGTTGCATGCTTTATTGGCGCGGTTGCGGGAATCCTTGCGGTACGTCCGCTGGAACAAGATGGATGGGATTGGCTACCAGCACTTCCATGGTGGGCAGCAATCCTTGGCGCAATCATTGTTGGCGCAATTGTTGGTATGTGGCAAGGCTTCTGGGTTGCCTACATTGGAATTCCAGCCTTTATCGTGACTCTTGCAGGCATGCTCTTGTTCCGTGGTCTTGCACTCATGACTCTTCAGAATACAAATATTGGACCATTTCCCGATAACTACCGCGCGATCGGTAACGGATTCGTGGATAAGGAAAATACACTCGGCGTAAAGCTTGGTATTGAAAATTACAATGCAGCCGCCTTGGTTGTCGCCGCAGTGGGAGTCTTAGCTCTTTTGTGGCAATCATTTGCTACTCGTCGCGGGCGCATTAAGTACAAGCAGAGCGTTGAGCCTCGTACCTGGTTCTTTGTAAAGAATGCAATCTTGGCGGTCATGGTTGGTTATGTAGGGGTTCAGCTCAGCCGCGCAAATGGAATTCCTTGGACGCTTGTCCTTCTGACATTCCTGGTTGTCGTTTATACAGTGATTATGAAGAAGACAACTTTTGGTCGCCACATCTATGCAATCGGTGGAAACCTTCACGCAGCAGTGCTTTCCGGAATTAACGTTCGTCGCGTTAACTTCTGGCTCTTTGTAAATATGGGCGCACTCGCCGCACTCTCTGGTGTTCTTATCTCTGCCCGTATGAACTCAGCTGTGCCAAAGGCGGGCGATGGTTTCGAACTCGATGCAATCTCTTCTGTCTTTATTGGTGGAGCAGCTGTTCAAGGTGGCGTTGGAACCGTTACGGGATCTATTGTCGGTGGAATGATTCAGGGTGTGCTTGGAAACGGCATGAACTTGAACTCAGTCGGCATTGATTTCCAGATGACAATCAAGGGCTTGGTACTACTTCTTGCAGTTGCTTTCGATGTTTGGAGCAAGCGCCGCACAAAGTAGTTCCACCTTCGCATTATTCATTTCTTATTACAACAAGGGAATAACATGGCAAAGCAGATTTGGTTCTTAACCGGTAGTCAAGATTTGTATGGACCAGAGACTCTGGAACAAGTTGCTGTGCAATCTAAGGAAGTTGTCGCAAAGATTTCACAGGGGCTTGGCGCTCCGGTAGAGATTATCTGGAAGCCAACTCTTAAGAACACGTCTGATATCAAGCAGTCCATGCTCGATGCTTCCAGTGACCCCAACTGTCTCGGTGTCATTACCTGGATGCACACATTTTCACCGGCGAAGATGTGGATCCAAGGGTTAGATCTGCTTCGTAAGCCACTTCTTCACCTTCACACTCAAGCCAACCAATCACTGCCATGGGCAACCATTGATATGGACTTCATGAACCTCAATCAGGCAGCACATGGTGATCGTGAATATGCACACGCTGTTGCGCGCGTTGCCCTGCCACACAAAGTAGTCGTTGGCGAGCCAGGTTCGCCCGATGTGAAGAGTCATATCGACGCCTGGGCATGGGCAACTATTGGTTGGAACAAGTCCCAAAATCTTAAGCTTGCTCGCTTCGGTGACAATATGCGATTTGTATCTGTCACTGATGGAGATAAAGTCTCTGCCCAGTTGCAGTTCGGTATGTCAGTTGAAAACTACGGCGTGAATTACCTGGTTGATGTTGTGGCAACCATCTCTGATTCAGATGCCGAGCAGCTCTGCGATGAATACGAAAAACTCTATGATGTTTCAGCAGAACTTAAGCGCGGCGGTGCACGTAACGATTCACTTGTCTATGCCGCCAAGCAAGAACTTGCTTTGCAAAAAATCATGACCGATGGCGACTTCGATGCATTTACCAGCAATTTTGAAGACCTCGGTGCGCTTAAACAACTTCCGGGTCTTGCTGTACAACGTTTAATGGCTCGCGGTTATGGATTTGGCGGAGAAGGCGACTGGAAGACATCGGCACTCGGTGCAATTCTTAAAGCAATGACACCAGATGGCGGTGGCACTTCATTTATGGAGGATTACACCTATCACTTCGGTCCAGGACCAGCGAAGATTCTTGGAGCGCATATGCTCGAAGTCTGTCCGACAATCACTAAGTCAAAGCCAAAGATTGAAATTCATCCATTAGGTATTGGTGGCAAGGAAGATCCTGTTCGCATGGTCTTTACCGCAACCCCAGCTGAAGCACGCGTTGTCTGTCTTGTTGATATGGGCGATCGCTTTAGAGTCATTAGCAATGAGATAAAAGTGGTTGAACCAAATGAAGGGCTACCTAATCTGCCGGTAGCCCATGCAGTGTGGGAGCCAAAGCCAACACTGGCTATCAGCGCTGAAGCGTGGATGCTTGCCGGCGGTTCTCACCACACAGTTCTTACCAACGCGGTCTCACTCGAAACCATTGAAGACTTTGCCCGCATGGCTAAGGTCGAACATGTGATCATCGATGAGCAGACCAATATCCGGGAATTTAGACGTGAACTTCAGTGGAATGCGGCCTATCACCGCTTCGCTGAGCGTATTTAGCCCCTAAAACTGGAAATTTTCTCGCTTTGCCGTACGTTATATGTCGTACGAGAGCTCGTTCTCGCACATATATAAGGAGAAATTAATGCGCAGTTCTAACCCAGTCCTTAGCGGCCGCGGTTTCGCTCGTATCAAGGGTGATGCAGTCGGCACTCGCGACCTCAACACAATCGAGAGTCGTCCATCATCTGCACCAATGTCTATTGACGATGTTGTCATTAAGACAGCAGGACTCTTTGCTGTACTCGTTGTAGTCGGAGCCTTTGCTTGGCGTGCAAATAGTCCAACACTTGCGCTCATCGGATTCATCGGCGGATTTATTCTCGCGATGGTCAATTCATTTTCTAAGAAAGTTCGCCCGCCACTAGTTATTGCTTATGCCGCAGCCCAAGGTTTGGCTCTCGGAACAATTAGCCACATCTATAACGATGCCTATAACGGCATCGTAGGCCAAGCTGTTATTGCAACCGCGTGTGCTTTCGGTGGAGTTCTCCTGGCATATCGCAGTGGCAAGATTCGGGTAACACCAAAGTTTAGTCGCATCATGATGGGTTCACTTATTGGGTATGTCATCTTTGGTATAGCCACCATCTTTATCGGCTTTCCTGGTGGAGCCCTCGGTCTACTTATTTCAGTAGGTGGAGTAGCGCTCGCATCAATGTTTATTGTGATGGATCTAGATCAGATTGAGAAGGCAGTTGCAGCCCGGGTTCCACAAGAGGAATCTTGGCGTTGTGCATTTGGCCTAATGGTTACCTTGGTCTGGCTCTATCTTGAAGTACTGCGACTTATCTCAATTCTACGCAGTAATGATTAATCAATAGCCAGTAATCAAAAATTACTGAGATTGCCCGAGATGCGAAGCCCGTGTCTCGGGCAATTTTATTGTGACAAGAAGAGCCAAAACCATGAGTGCAGCGGTGAGTAAGAATGCCGGACGGAAGCCATAGTGGTCAGCAATAGCACCCAAAACAATTGGCGCAACCATGGCGCCAGCATCTCCTGCCATTTGGAATAAACCGATGACTTGGCCACCTTTGCCTTCGAGAACATCACCCACGATTGATGAAGGAGTAGTTGATAAAAAAGCGCCACCGATGCCAACCACAATGCAAGCGAGGATAAACATCCAAGGGTGAATTGTGAATGCAAGAGTCAGGGAGAAGAGAGCTAAAAGTGAAGTTCCAATCAGTGAGGCAAACTTTCTTCCGCTCTCATCTGAGAACTTTCCGGCTCGCATGAGCACGGCACCTTGAATAATTGTGCTGATGGTAAAACCAAGGCCCATAAAACTAGGACTCACCTTTATTTCCTCAACCATAAAGAGCGGCAGTAATGAACGGCTCATCCCAAAAAGTGACCATGCGGTGCAGAAAGAAATGATGAGGGCAATTCTGTAAGGCTTAAGCATGAGCGCAGATCTAAGAGTGATGACCTCACGCTCTTCTTGAGAATTTGGCTTAGCGGCTAGCGCTGAATTGCGGAGCAAGATTGCACCAGATGAACTTGCACCGAGAAGGAATACGCCATAAATCAAAAGTGGTGCACGAAGTGAGAAGCCTGAGAGAGCCCCGCCTAGTACAGGACCAGCCATCATCCCTACTAGGAAAGTTCCGTTATATAAGGACTGGGCACGTGCCCGGTGATCGTCATCTACTGCGCGAATAAGAATTGAACCGGCAGCAACTGAGAACATAGAAGATCCGATTCCGCCCACCGCACGAAAAATCAAAAGCTGTTCGTAGTTCTGAGCAAGGCCTGCGGCAAATGAAGTCAGTGCGACAAAGCCAATTCCAATCGAGTAGACCCATCGTTCGCCAAATTTATCCACTAGCTTTCCTGAGAATAAACCTGATGCAAAACGAGCAAAGGCAAAAGTGGAGACGATAGCCCCTACTTGTGCGTTATTAACCCCGAATGATCTGGCAAAGAGTGGAATCGTGGGTGCGATGATTCCGAAGCCCACTGCCACAAAGAATGAGGCAAAGACAATGACACCAACTTCTCGCGGAAATACCGCAAAGGGGTTGGTGAATTTGTTTTTCACGTACGCTTTTAAAAGCCTCGGATTACCCGAGCGCCTCACCAGCAGCATCGTTACGGGCAGTTGCATAATCCGCATTGGTGCGCAGCGGTGTTTCACGTAGGGCTAGCGCGAAGAGCAGGCCTACTGCCACAACCGGGGCTGCGACCAGGAATACAACATGGAAAGAATCCACAAATGCATTCAGGGCGGTCATTCTTCCTTCAGCTGGCAAGGACCCAATAGCTGCAGTATTACTCTGAATCTTTGCCACATCTGATTCATTAAAACCAGCACCGAGTAGGTAATGGCCTAGTCGGTTGGTCAGGATGGTGCCGAAAATGGCTGTTCCAAATACTGATCCAAGTGAACGGAAGAAGGTATTTGAACTAGTTGCTACGCCCATATCTTTAAATTCAACGGCATTTTGCAGCGCAATAACGATGGTCTGCATTGAGAGACCTAGACCAGCACCAACCATAATTGCATAAATTGATAGCTCCCAATAAGGAGTATCGATTTGCAAGCGAGTCATAGCCAAGATACCAAGTGCCATAAGAGCTGTGCCGGCAATCGGATAACGCTTGTAACGACCATGTTTACTAATCATTTTTCCGCTCACAATAGATGTTGAGACGATTCCGAGCATGAGTGGAATCAGTTTTAACCCAGCTTCCGTTGCGGAGTAACCCTTCACAACTTGCATATAGAGCGGCAACATAACAATCGCACCGAACATGCCAGCTCCGATGATGGCGCCGAGAACAGATGTAACTGTGAAGGTGTGATTCTTAAAGAGGTAGAGCGGAATGATGGGTTCAGTCGCTCGCGCTTCCCAGAAGAGGAATAACACTGTGAGCAGAATTCCGATAAACAGATATGTCAGAGTCTGGGCATCAGACCAACCATCGCGCGGACCATAGATTGAAACTGCTAAGAGTGTTGTTGTGACAGCTGAAACAAGTAGGAGCGCTCCCAAGTAATCGATTGAATGTTCCCGCTTTACCTTAGGAATATGAAGTACTGCGGAAGTGATAAGTAGAGCTGCGATTCCAAATGGGATGTTGATATAGAAGATCCAGCGCCAACCTGTGACTCCAAGAATTGTGGCGTGATCTGAAAAGAAACCACCCAGTAATGGGCCGGCAACAGATGAGAGTCCCCAGACCGCACCAAAATAACCTTGATAACGGCCACGCTCGCGTGGGGGAACGATATCTCCGATGATCACAAATGTGAGTGCCATTAATCCGCCAGCACCTAAACCTTGAACTGCGCGAGTAGCAATAAGTTGCGACATGCTTTGTGCCGCACCTGCTGCCAGTGAACCGATGAGGAAGGTGACGATTGCGAATTGGAAGACAATACGTCGACCATATAAGTCAGAAATCTTTCCGTAGAGCGGTGTGGAAGCGGTAGAAGTTAGCAAGTATGCGGTGACAACCCAGGTGTAATGCTCAAGGCCATTGAAATCTTCCACGATGCTCTTCAGTGCCGTGGAGACAATTGTCTGGTCCAGCGCCGCAAGGAGCATTCCCGTCATGAGGCCGCTGAGAATGATCATAATCTCGCGGTGTGAGTGTTCCTTGGAGGGCGCATTAGGTGTCATAGTTGGTAAGTTTACCTCGTGAAATCAGTTATCGCCGACGGCCTCGTTAAAACTTATGACAAAGGAAAAGTTCGAGCACTCGATGGATTGAGCCTAGATGTTGAAGAAGGCACAGTTCTCAGCGTTCTCGGACCTAATGGAGCAGGTAAAACAACTGTTGTAAGAATTCTGACAACATTATTGCGCGCTGATTCTGGAAGTGCATCAGTTGCTGGCATTGATGTGATGAAAAATCCTGAGAAGGTGCGCGAAGTCATTGGTTTATCAGGTCAATATGCCGCAGTAGATGAAATTCTCACCGGATATGACAACTTAGTGATGTTCGGTGAGCTCTATCACCTAGGTAAGAAGAACGCTGTTCTACGAGCTAATGAACTCCTTGAAAGATTTTCACTCACAGAGGCAGCCAGGCGCCCGATTAAGACATATTCAGGTGGAATGCGCCGTCGTTTAGATTTAGCAGCATCTCTGATTGTTAAACCAAAAGTTCTCTTTCTCGATGAACCCACTACTGGCCTTGATCCACGTGGTCGCCAGGAGATGTGGGGAGTTATCCAAGAGTTGGTCAAAGGCGGAGTAACACTTCTTCTCACAACGCAGTATTTGGAAGAAGCAGATCAATTAGCAGATGACATCGTGGTTATTGATACTGGAAAAGTAATTGCTCGTGGAACATCTGATGCCCTCAAAAAGCAGGTGGGCGGAGAACGTTTGGAAGTAGTCGTGGAACAAGCCCACGTTGCCAAGACACTGGAAATAGTTGGTGCGGTCAGCAATCTTAAAGCGAGCCTCGATGAAGGGCTGCGATTAATCTCGGCCCCAGTTTCCACCGGCTCAGCTGCCCTCTTTGAAGTTTTGAAATCACTCGATGCCGCCGGGATCCATGCACTCGACGTTGGTCTGAAGCGACCATCACTTGATGATGTATTTCTCTCTTTGACTGGGCATGTGGCAGAGGAGAAGAAAGAAGAAGTGGCAGAGAAGAAGAGGGGTAGAAAATGAGTGCGATCAACGATGTAGCAATTATTACCCGCAGACAGTTACTGCTTCTTACTCGCGTGCCTGAAGTTCTCATCTTCTCAACAATTCAACCGGTGATGTTCGTACTGCTCTTCCGCTACGTATTTGGTGGCTCGATTGATACCGGCCAACCTGGTGGATATGTGCAGTTATTGATGCCCGGAATCTTTGTGCAAACAGTCGCCTTTACCTTAGCTGGCACTGCTTCCGGCTTAGCCGAAGATATGAAGAAGGGGCTAATTGATCGCTTTAGATCACTACCCATCTCACAATCAGCACTAGTCATCGGTCGCACATTAGGTGATTCACTTCTTAATATCGTGGTGCTGGCCGTAATGGGCATTGCCGGGTTTGTTGTCGGATGGCGCCCTTCTAGTGGCTTTGGCAACATTGCCCTCGGATTTATCTTCCTACTCTGCTTTGGTTATGCACTCTCATGGGTAGGAGTCCTGGTTGGGCTCTCCGCATCTGATGCGCGGGTAGTGCAAAACGTCAGCTTCATTGTGACATTCCCACTCACCTTCTTATCTAATGCCTTTGCTCCAACAACTGGAATGCCGCGCATCTTGCAGTACTTTGCCGAATGGAATCCAGTCTCAACGATGGTTGCTGCCTGCCGTGAACTCTTTGGCCTGGAAAATCAATTTGGCGCAACTGCTGGTTCTTTTCCGAGTGAGAACCCACTGATAACTTCACTTATTTACATGATCATTATTATGGCGATTTTTATTCCGCTCAGCGTTCGTAAATATCGAAACTACGCAGATTAACTGTAGAACTCAGCGCTCTTAATCTCTACCTTGATATCGCGCCCATTGGGTGCGGTGTATGAAACGGTAGCTCCAATTTCTG
>CAIXKQ010000089.1 GCA_903920065.1 uncultured Actinomycetes bacterium | reverse complement strand
TTTGCTTCACCGGCAACGGCGCGAGCAAGAAGTGTCTTTCCTGTTCCTGGAGGACCGTAGAGAAGTACTCCCTTGGGAATCTTGGCACCGAGTAGCGCGTACTTAGCTGGGTCTGCAAGAAAATCTTTTATTTCTTCTAGTTCAGCGATTGCTTCATCAGCACCTGCAACATCATCAAATGTATTCTGCGGTACATCGTTATCTTGCAGCTTTGCCCGTGATTTACCAAAGGAAAATACTCGGTTTCCACCTTGTGCTTGGCTCATCAACAAGAAGAAGAGGAACCCAATAATGAGTATTGGGCCGAAGCTAAAGAGAATAGTTGTCAGTACTGATGTCTTTGGAACATCTACCGTCCAGCCTTTTGATGGCGGATTAGCGGTGAGCTCATCAACAAGAGTGGGTTCTTGGCGAGCAATATAAGAAGCTTCAACTTTTGTTGCACCCTTAATTGTCTTTCCACTAATTAAAATAAGGCGAATCCGCTGACTCTTATCAATCAGAACAGCTGACTCAACTTCTGATTGTGAGATGGCAGCAATTGCTTGCGAAGTCTTAATCTCGGTATATCTATTTGAAGCGCTGGAGATCTGTCCAAAAATGGTCACACCGATGATGGCGACGATGATCCAAAAGAGTGGTCCTCGGAAAAGTTTCTGTGCACGAGTTTGCGGCGTTGCTTTCACATTCTTTTTCGCAGCACTTTTTTCCTTGGACTTTTTGAATCTATCCAATGGAGACTTACCGAGAGGTGTTTGGGAAGACATGGAGCTCCTTATGAGTACATGTGCTTGGCAAGCACACCGATAAATGAAAGGTTGCGATACTTCTCATCGAAGTCGAGTCCATATCCGACAACAAACTCTTTTGGAATATCAAAGCCGACATATCTGACATCAACATCAACTTTTGCTGCATCAGGCTTGCGAAGTATTGCCAGAATTTCAACGGATGCAGCGCCGCGAGAAAGTAAGTTTGATTTAAGCCATGAGAGCGTCAGACCTGAATCAACAATGTCTTCCACAATGAGCACATGGCGGCCAGTAATATCCCGATCTAAATCTTTCAGGATACGGACCACACCACTTGATTTTGTACCGGAGCCGTAAGAAGAAACAGCCATCCAGTCCATTTCAATATGTGTTTGCATCGCACGGGTGAGGTCTGCCATCGCCATGATTGCACCTTTAAGAACTCCGACAAGAAGAACTTGCTTATCCTTGTAATCGGCATCAACGCGCGCTGCTAATTCTTTAATCTTGGCAGACAGTTCTGCTTCTGTTGCAATGACTTTTTCAACATCTGTGCCGACTGCTGCGAGATCCACCGGGTGTGCTCCTTATGTGTTCGAATCGAACTTACTGGTTTGAGAGCGAAAGTCTGCCCGAAATTCGCTCAACCTTCACACCACCCGGCAGGCTCACCAGCCCCTGACCGTGCCAAGAAGTGACCAGCGCCTCAACTGACCCGATGTGGTCAGCTGAAATTGAGCCTGAAGGTGCACCAGCTGCATAGATTGCGCTGCGCAGGATGCGAGTTCTAATTGCTCGAGGCAAATGCTCCAGCGCTGAGCAATCCAAATCTTTGAGGTTATGACTTGAAATTTCAGCGCTGGCAATTGCATCCAGGGCATCGGCATCATCTCGAAGTAAAGAAGCGCTGCGAGCCAGAGCGGCTGCAATGCCAGGGCCAATCTGTTCTTCCATTACCGGCAGAACTTCGCGGCGAACTCTTACTCTAGAAAACTCATGGTTTTCGTTATGAGGATCATTCCAATACTCGATACCCGCTTCGGTGCAGGCTTCTTCTGTCTGCATGCGAGTAAGTGAGAGAAGTGGCCTCAGATAAATACCATTTTCAATTGCCATCCCAGAAAGTGAACGAGTTCCTGAACCACGAGCCAATCCGAGTAGAACACTTTCGGCTTGATCATCTCGCGTGTGGCCAAGTAAAACTCTGACCGCTTTTTTTTCGACAGCAATTCTTTGTAGCGCTTCGTATCGAGCGCTTCGCGCACCAGCTTCTAACCCGGATTCAAGTGAAACATTTACTTTGGCAACTACAATTTCTTGATAGCCGATAGCTCTCAATTGTTTTTCAACTTTTGTTGCCTGTTCGGATGATTTATCTTGCAGTTGATGATCGATAGTGACTGCAACGGCCTTAATTGCTAGCGGGGCGCACTCGATAAGAGTTGCTTGGGCCAGTGCTAGTGAATCTGCTCCCCCAGAAACTGCAACAAGAATGCAGTCGCCAGCTTCGCATCTTTCGAGTTGCTCTCTTACCGCGTTCCGAATTGCAACTGATGCCTGCGCCATGGGTCTAGGTTAGACCCGACCACCAAATGGCATAAGTCCCTTTACGCTATAAATATTTGAGTAGAGCAGGCCTTTACCCTTGGAATTGGCTTCCCACATCATTCCACCACCAGCATAAATTGTGATGTGGTGAATTGTTGAGATGGTTCCTTTATATGAGTAAAAAAGGAGATCGCCAGGCACTAGCTCATTAAGAGAGACATGCTTTGTATAACCTGAATAGAGCGCTGAGTTTAGGCGATCCCAGTCAGGCCAACCAAGACCGGCAGATTTATAAGCTGCATAGACCAAACCGGAACAGTCGAATGAGTTAGGACCTTCTGTGCCCCAGATATACGGTTTGCGTGCAAGAACTTGCTTCTTTGCAAACGCAACTGCAGTGGCGCGTTGCGCTTCAGTTGTGCGAAAGGTCGACCTTCCTTTAAACCCGATATCTGGCCAGACTTTTGCCTGGTTGATTGTGTTAGCTGCAGTACCGGCTTGACTCTCTTCCAGGAGTGCAAGCTGTCGCTGCTGTTCAAGTGTGACGCGAACATTGCGTGCATTGGCAAGTTCTTTAATCAACTTATCTTGCACTGCGCGAAGTTTATCTACCTCTTTTTGTTGCAGTGCCTGTGCATCATCGGCAACTTTCTTAGCTGCGGCAACTTTTGCAGTTGCTACCTCCTGCACAGCTTTCGCTTCTTCTGCCTTTTTCTTCGCAGCACGAGCAACTATTTCTGCTTCTTTATACCTTTCCAAAGCAGTACTGTTTTGTGCACCTAAAGTATTCAGCGTTGAAAGTTGGTCAATAAGATCTTGTGGACCATTGGCGCTGAGCAGCGGTTCGATATCACTCATCGCACCACCAAGCATGTATGCATCAACTGCTAACTTGCCAATCACGCGATGCGCCTCTTGCACCGCTGCTGCTGTCTCAGCTGCATATTTTGCGGCAGCAACTGCTTGCGCAACAGCGATATTCAACTCTTTCTGTGCCTTGACATAGAGAGCTCGCGCAACACTTGCCTTTGCGGTCAATTCTTTGAGAGTCGTATTTGCAGCTGCCAATTTCTTTGCCGCTGCATCGGCAATCGCCTTCTTCGCTGCTTCTGCTTTTTTTGCAGCTGCAATTTCTGCCAAAGTTGGTTTGGGTTTTGCCACAGCAGGTGTGGATGCCAAAGTCAGCCCAGCAATGATTGCAAGGCTAAGCAAGCGGTTTCTGCGGCGCATTGAAGAAGAATAAATCAGATGCAGTTATTAGTTGGGGCTATTGCCCCTGTGTCGTTAGTTAGCCACATCTCTTCGAGAGAAAAGTGTTGCGGCAACTATCGATCCAACAAATACATAGAGAGTTCCCAGAATTAACGCATGCAAATATGAAACATCTGAGCTACCACCTTGGGCGATTACTGATAGTTGATTTCCGGGCATCCAATCCAGCGTCACTGGCTTCACGGCGCCGATAAGGTTTTCAATAATGAGAAGCCATAAAACTCCGATTGAGATTGCTGAAATTGGAGAGCGAAAGAGCAGTCCTAACACCATTCCTACGATGCCAAAATAGATAACTGAAATGCTGACATTAAGTAGGGTCTGACCAATTGCATGAAAGCCCGATGCTGTGAACCATAAATCTGTCACAACTTTGGCGCGCCCAGATAAAGCAACGGAAATCCCAATACTCATGATTGCTGAGATAATTACTAATACAAGTGCAAAGAGTTTCATGGCAATTAATTTGCCAGCCAGAATACGAAGTCTTCCGGGTTGGCGCACAAGGAGATTTCTTAAAGTTCCGTAGGTGTACTCCTGCGCAGTCTGTGCCGCGAAAACACAGAGTGCAATGACCCCGAGTAATCCACCCACTGACGCAAATCCAAATACAGAGCCCCCAGCTAATTCAAGAACTTCTCGACTCACCTGGCGACCGCGATCTGAGTTTCCTCTTTCAGAATCAATCATGAGGTAGAGAAAGGTGCTGGTTAAGGCGGTGAAGAAAAGAGCAGCACCTAAAGTGCCGAGGAAGAGTGTTGGTCTGCGCAGCTTGCGCCATTCGGCCATAATCACGCGAATCATGAACGATCTCCAGTCATTTCAAAGAATGTCTCTTCCAGATTTGGAAGTTGCGGAGCAAGTTGGGTAAGAACAATGCCTGCTTCAAATGCTTTTTTATTGAGAATTCCCGCCCACTCTTCTGGACCTTCAATATGAGCAACTTCAGAGCGGATTAAGGCCTTATGCCCATCGCGTTCGGCAATCTCAATAATCTTCTGCAGATCTGCAGGATTCTGTGTCTTTACCAAAATCAGTGGCTGTTGCGCTTGCATAAGTTCTAGAAGTGGCCCTGCAAATACAACTTCGCCTTTTCGCAACATGACGATGTATTCACTAATAAGTTCTAGCTCTGAAAGTAAATGTGATGAGACAAAAACAGTGGTGCCCTGTGAAGCTAACTTTTTGAGTAAGTCACGCACTTCTTGGATGCCTTCTGGATCTAATCCATTGGTTGGTTCATCTAGTATCAAAATCTTTGGATTCGGTAGCAGGGCTGCTGCAATACCCAATCGCTGCTTCATGCCAAGTGAATATGTTTTATATTTCGATTGGCCTCGTTCCTCGAGTCCGACAGTGCGAATAAGTTCTTCCACGCGTTCGATAGGAAAGCCACCAAGGGTTGCCAGGACTTTAAGGTTCTCCGCACCTGACAGCGCCGGATAGAAGGCAGGACCTTCAATCATGGCGCCCACTTGTGAAAGGTACTTATCTGGGTGGCTGATGGATTGCCCAAGAATTTCCGCAGTTCCACCCGTAGGTGAGATCAAGCCGAGCAGCATACGAATGGTTGTTGTCTTACCCGCTCCATTAGGACCAACGAATCCACAAATAGTGCCTAGGGGAACTTCAAAATTTGCGTGCGAGACTGCAAAGCCAGAATCATATTTCTTGCTGAGATCTTTGACAGATATCGCGATAGTCGTCATATGTGCAAAATACCACGCAAACCTTAGAATGCTCTTATGAGTAAAGAGGTCTGGGGTTATCACGAACACCCAAAACGTCGCGAGCCCGAGTGGGTAGTTCATCCACAAACTTCAGCAGTTCGCGAAGGACTCGCTCGTTCTGGATTCGGTGAGACATCTGAAGCGCTCTATCTCAACAGCGGATTTACATACACCGATTCACAAGAAGCAGTCGATGCCTTTACCGACCAAACAGATCATTTTCTCTATAGCCGCTTTCATAATCCAACAGTTGCCATGTTTGAAAAGCGTTTGGCCGCGATTGAAGGAGCAGAGCACTGCGTAGCAACCGCATCTGGAATGGCTGCAATGTTTGCATCCTTAGCTTGCATTCTCGAGGCCGGTGACCACGTTGTTGCTTCAGCTGCGATGTTTAGTTCATGCCATGTTGTTATTACTGAAATCCTGCCTAAATGGGGCGTGACTTACGAGTTAGTGAAAGCAAATGATAAAGCTGGTTGGGAGAAAGCTCTGTCTAAGAAAGTCAAGGCAGTATTTATTGAAACACCAAGTAATCCGCTTCTTGAAATTGTTGATATCAGATTTGTCTCCGACTTAGCCCACAAAGTTGGTGCAACGGTGATTGTTGATAACGTGATGGCATCGCCTGTATTACAAAAGCCGCTAGAACTGGGCGCAGACGTAGTAATGTATTCAGCGACTAAACATATAGATGGTCAAGGTCGCGTTCTTGCGGGAGCGCTACTCGGTTCGTTCTCTTATATATATGAAAAATTGATTCCCTTTGTCCGCCATACTGGACCAACACTCAGTGCTTTTAGTGCTTGGGTGCTTGTGAAATCTCTTGAAACTATGGAACTGCGTGTTACTCGTATGTCAGAAAGTGCGCAGGCCATCGCAGAATTTCTTGAAGGACACCCGAAGATCAAGAGTGTTCGCTATCCAGGCTTGCCTTCGCATCCAGATTTTGAATTGGCTAAGAAACAAATGAGTGCTGGTGGAACCACTATCGGTATTGAATTTGCCGGCTCACAACGGGAAGCCTTTGCCTTTATGGATGCGCTCTGCGTCATTGATATTTCAAATAATCTCGGGGATAGCAAATCGCTCATTACCCATCCGGCTTCTACTACCCAGCGACGCCTGAGCGTTGAAGATCAGCTCAAGATGGGTATTACACCTTCGGTGCTCAGACTCTCCGTTGGCTTAGAACACGTTGGCGATTTAATTAAAGATCTAGATCAGGCGCTGAGTAACTGAGCTACAACCAGTAATACTGAGAATAAACTCAAGTAAGTGATCGACCAATGGAAAATTCCAGCAGCCACCTTGTTGTAGTTATCTGAATTCTCTTTGAGGGCAAAAAGTTGAAATGTAAAAACTGCTCCAAGAAGTACTGTGGCACATAGAACCCAAACAGGTAGTCCTGCTAATTGGATCATGGCTGCAGAAGAGACGACCATGGCAATGGTGTGAAACCACATCTGGTTAATGACGTTAGATTGTGTTGAAACCGAAGGCAACATCGGAATTCCAGCCGCCGAATAATCATCTTTATATTTAATTGCAAGTGCCCAGAAATGTGGTGGCGTCCAAAAGAAAACAACTAGAAAGAATGCAACGGGAACGAGAGTCAGTGATCCTGTAACAGCAGCCCAGCCGATAAGAACTGGCATACAACCAGCTGCGCCACCCCAGACAATATTTTGAGACGTATTTGGCTTAAGGATAATTGTGTAAATGACCACATAGTAAAAAATTGCTAGCGCTGCAAGAAGAGTCGCTAGTTCAGTTGTAAAGATTTGAAAAATCAAGAGAGATAAAATTGTTATTGCGGAAGCGAAAATGATTGCTTGAGTTCGGGTAATAGATCCTGTTACTAAAGGACGCTTTGAGGTTCGTGCCATTAGCTTGTCGGTCTCGACTTCAATCACCATATTAAAAGCGTTCGATGCACCTGCAGCGAGTGTGCCACCAACAAGGGTTGCAGCAACTAACCCAAAACTTGGTAAACCTTTCTCTGCCAGAACCATCGCCGGAAGAGTTGTAATGATTAAGAGTTCAACTACGCGTAATTTCATCAGGTCTACATATGCGCGAAGTGACTTCATATGCATAGCCTACCTATTTGCACTAGTAGTCTTGCCAGTATGCGTAAGACAAAAGCCAGAGTTGCTCTCTCTATCCTCGCTTTAACACCACTCTTCTTCGTCTACCCAGTACATGCTGCTGAACCAGCTGAATCCAAGATGCAGTTGATTAAGACTTTCACTGGATCCTTGAGCCCTAAGTCGGTTGCAGCATCACAGAGCGGCTTGGTGAGCGCGCATAACATGATGTATCAACATAGCGTCACAATCTTTGATTCACGTTCTCTCGAATTAATTACGACAGTCAAAGATTCAGTCTCACTTTCATCGTTAGGGATTTCAGGATTTTCGGGAACTTATCGAGGTGCTCCCGTAGAAGGGGCGTACTCACCGGATTCGCAATATCTCTACTTCACTAATTACTCGATGTATGGAAAAGGATTCACAAAAGAAGGACATGATGTGTGTTCACCTTCTTCTGGCTTTGATACCAGTTACCTATCTCGAATCAACCTAGCAGATTACACAATTGATGCGGTCTATCCCGTTGGTTCGGTTCCGAAGGTTGTCAGCGTTTCACCTGATAACAAATATATTTTGGTAAGTAACTGGTGTTCATACACTGTTTCTGTCATTTCAGTTGAGAAGCAGAAATTAATCAAAACGATAAAGATTGGTCGATACCCTAGAGGAATTTCAATCTCCTCTGATAGTAAGTATGCATATGTGGCCGAGATGGGTGGAAACAATATCCATCGAATTGATTTAGCTGACTTTAGTAAAACTTTAATTCCCATCGGTTCAAATCCGCGAGCGATTCAGCTATCGCCAGATGATAAGACTCTCTATGCCACCTTAAATATTTCAGGAAAAGTTGTCTCCTGGAATCTTGAGAAGAATAAAATAGTTAAGAGTGTGAAGACTGGTCTTGCTGCACGCAGCTTGGCACTTAACGGTGATGGGACCACCCTCTTCGTGGTTAATTTCAATAGTGGAACAATGACGAAATTACGCGCTGCCGATCTCTCAATTATTCAATCAATAAAGGTATGCAGGGAACCCATTGGTGTTACCTATGACAATGAGACTGATAGGACTTGGGTTGCTTGTTACGAAGGTTCTATAAAGGTATTTCAGAACTAGTAATTTCGATTTCTGGCTCTGGTGTTGGCTCTGGCTCTGGTTGCACACTTGGGAAAAATGGAGCTGCAATTTTTCCTAGAATGCGGTCAACTAGATCGCGTATACGACTAGCAACAGAATAAGTCTTTACATGTCTATCTGAAATGATGACAAAGGCATATTCGCGATCGCCAGATTCCACATACCCAGCCAAATTGGTTGTATCACTTAGAGTGCCAGTCTTTGCTTTAACTAACCCGACCGCATCTGGGGCAGTTTCAGTAAACCTATTACGTAGCGTTCCGGAGATTCCGCTTACTGGTAGTGCGTTAATGAGCGGTGCAAACCGATCATCAGATTTAATCTTCACTAGTAATTGTCCAACGATATTGGCGGTGACCCGATTTTCTTTAGATAAACCGCTGGCATCTTTAAAAATCAACCTTGAGGAGTCAATACCAAGTTCTTGCAAAACGCTGGAGAAAGTATCTGCAACGCCAGCTTGATCAAAGGTATTGCCAGCAGCTACAGAGGCAAGTCGGGCTATCCGCTCCGAGAGCGTGTTATCACTCCAGGTGAGTGCATAATCAAGAATTTCCTCGAGCTCGGGTGATTGTGAGCCCAAGATTCGTGTATCTGAAAAGTTAAGTGCTGTTTCCATGCTCACTCTCTTCATCTTCACAGTAATACCTTTCATACGAAAGAACTTCTTAATATGTTCGATATCGGATGTAAAAAGACTTGAGTAATACAGATTAAAACTCTTAATTGATCCAGAGTTTGCATCCTTCAGTGCTTTGAGTGAATTGAATTCAAAGCGTGGTAATGATGTGCGACCCATCTTTATGGCAAGTTTTGAATCTGTACTCATCCAAGGGTCATAACTCCCTTGAATGACCAAACTCTTGGGTTCTGTGCCCACCCATAGCGAAGTTGAAAAAACTTGATCCATAGGAAGATGCATGACTGCAGCGGCACCCGTGAAAAGCTTTTGGATAGAGGCTGGCTTGCGTAGTGAATTCGCACCCTTTTCATAAACAACTGCACCATCCTGCTGGTCAATGACAACAACTGAAGGATTTGCGAGGTACTTATTTTCAATATATCTACTAAATACAGATGCAACAGAGTTTGGCTCTAGTGCATTTGCAGAATCATGATTAAGAAAGGTAAGTAGGAGTAGCGCACTACAAAATAGGCCTACGTTACGTTTCATTACTAAATTGACTACCAGATATATGCAATGAGCACATTAGAAAGCGTGAGCGCCAACATGGCCACCCAGACTGAGGTCTTTAATTCAGCTTTCTTCAGGTTCTTGTAGCCCAAGGTCAACAAAACGGCAATAATCAATCCTTTAACACCAAACTTTGTGTGGTTGACAACCTCATCGACATTCACTTTTTCAAATAGCCCCACCATTACTAATCCTGCAATCAGCGCAGTCAGTGTTGCGTGAACTACTCCTGGGTTGAGAGTGCGAGGGCTCTTATTTACTTGAAGTAGAAGGAGCACCAATATGGCAACGATGCACAGTAGATGTATGCCAAATGCAATCTGGTAGACGATATTCATGATGCTCCTTGGTATTAGCCGTAAAGTCAGTTTAGAGTGCATCCATGGAAATCAACACACCTGCCGTCATTGGACCGGGTGAATTTTTCCCAGTAGTCGGAGTCGGTCCGCATGAGAAGCCATGGCCAACTGGAAATCAATACGACCCAGAGTTACTAGAAAATGGCGACCGCAGGAATGTTCTCGATCATTACAGGTATTGGTCTGTGGAAGCAATTGTTGCCGACCTGGACACCAAACGTCATGAGCTGCAGATTGCAATTGAGAACTGGCAACATGATCTAAATATTGGATCTGTTGTGCGCACCGCTAATGCTTTTAATGTTTCATTGGTCCACATCATCGGCAAACGTGATTGGAATAAACGTGGAGCAATGGTGACAGATCGCTACCTGACAGTCTTGCACCACCCCACCGTTGCTGACTTTGCAACCTGGTGTAAGGAGAATGAAGTTCCCATTATTGGAATCGACAATGTTCCCTCTTCAAAACATCTGGAGGGTTCAGCACTTCCCGAAAAGTGCGTCCTGCTCTTTGGGCAAGAAGGCGCTGGAATGTCAGATGAGGGAATTGCAGTATGTGAAGTTCTCTACGCCATTGAACAATATGGATCTACCAGGTCCATGAACGCATCTGCAGCCGGTGCTATTGCGATGTATCACTGGGCCCTGCAGCACTTACCGCGTAAGTCTTAGAGTTAGTTTAGAAGCCGTCTTCTTTCGGAGCTTCTTCACTTTCTAGCGCCTCTCTTACTGTGGCAAGACGACGATCAACTTCATCGGCTTCTTCCATTCGCCCAAGTTGGCGCATGACAGCCACCATCCGAGTTTCAATATCTAGAATAAATTCAAAGTCTTTTGGCTCATCTTCGGCAATGATTTGAAGCACGTTATCAAGTGTAGAAAGCCCATCTTCTAGCTTCCCTAAGAGAACTTCTGCTTTACCGTATTCAAAGAGGGCAAATGTTTCGCGGCGATGATCATGGGCAGTTTCAAAGACATCGATTGATTTACGTGCAGCATCTAGCGCTTTTTCGCCTTCCCCAATTTCAACATAGCAGGATGCAATCTTCTGATCACAACGAGCAACGTTGATGACTTCCTTTTCAATCTTAAACATCTTACGCGCTTCTTGGAAACAAATTATTGCTTCATTGAAGTTTTTTAGTTCGCGATGAGCACATCCGATGAGGTGCATATCATTTGCCGCCCCAATGGTGTTTCCATCGACTAGATGTTCTTGTGAACATTCATACATAGTCTCAATTACTTTTTCGTAATTCTTAGACGAATACCACCACTCACCCAAGGTGCAGGCAAGCTCGAGTGCAATCGGAGATTTGTTATCACGCAAAATTGCAACGGCCTTACTCATGGCAGTTGCTGCTTCATCCATGCGCTTTAATTGATTGAGGTTGTAACCAATTGCAGAATATGCCTGGGCTAAACCTTCACTTGGCGCAGATGCACCCAGCTCTGAAAAAATGTCTCGCGCGGTTTCGGCGAGCGCCAACGCTTCGTCATATTGACCACGAGCAAAGATTCGGGCTGAGAGTTCATAGAAAGTATTTGCACGTTCTTCACCTTGAACCTCAGGGATTCGATCCCAGAGCATCTCTTCGGTGACGAGCTCTTCCTGGCCGTAATCTTCGCTCATATGTGACCTCCCGTTGGCTTGCGCCTTGCTTGGCAGATTCCTGCACTTTAGACCTAACGCTGGCACTCTCGCGGTTATTTCGACTGGCACGAGGGTAAATTCTCTATTAATCTTGGCTTCTTGCGAATGATTTGCATCTAGCCAGAAGAGGACGCACCCATGAACGAAGTAGTACGCGAGCTTCCTCGCGTCGCCTTGCGTGATCGCCTCACACCCGATGAATGGCGCCGTATGGGGCTCATGTTCGGCTTTATCGCATTCCTGCACGTAGCAGGCGCCTTTCTCATGTGGAAGGCCACAACGGGCAACTACGAGTTAGCTGATGGCACCTTATTCGGATGGGGAACTGCCGTTCTCGCCTACACCCTTGGCATGCGACATGCATTTGATGCCGATCACATCAGCGCAATTGATAACACAACTCGAAAGTTAATGTCAGAAGGACAACGACCGCTAGGGGTTGGATTCTTTTTCTCCCTCGGACATTCCTCAGTTGTTGCTGCCCTCGCAATTTTACTGAACTTCGGAATTAAGGCTGTGGGTAGCCAATTGAAAGATGAAGATTCTGCCCTCCATCACTACACCGGCATTATTGGTCTTACCGTCTCGGGCACATTCTTAATGCTTATTGCTATCTTAAATTTAATCATCCTGATCTCAATAGTTGGCGTCTTTTTCAAGATGCGTAAAGGTTTATATAACGAAGAAGAGCTCGAAAAGCACCTGAACTCTCGTGGTCTGCTCATGCGCTTCTTCGGTCCGATTGCACGCCGCATTGATAAGAGTTGGAAGATGTATCCACTCGGAATTCTCTTTGGGCTTGGTTTTGATACCGCTACTGAAATTGGTTTATTGGTTCTGGCCGGTTCTTCTGTGATTGCCGGTCTGCCATGGTGGGCAGTTATTTCACTTCCGCTTTTCTTTGCCGGCGGCATGAGCTTGCTCGACACTATCGATGGTTCATTTATGAACTTTGCTTACGGTTGGGCATTCTCAAAACCAGTCCGTAAGGTGTATTACAACATCATTATTACTGGGCTCTCAGTTGCCGTTGCACTATTCGTAGGTGGCCTTGAAATCTGCCAAGTTATTGCCGAGCAGTTAAATCTCTCA
>CAIXKQ010000088.1 GCA_903920065.1 uncultured Actinomycetes bacterium | reverse complement strand
GCAAACTTAACTTTCTTTATTGGATGACCCATTTGCTTAAGAGTCTTAAAGATTGCATCCCAAGCAAATGATCCCAACCCAATAATCGCTCTTGTCGTTGCAATAGAAAGTTCTAGATCTCGGAGAAAAAATGGCGCACACATATCTCGTTCTTCATTAATTGGTTTATTGCCAGGAGGAGCACACCTGACCGCACAAATTATTCTGGTGTCCTTTAACTTCTGACCATCATCTAGTGAAGTACTGGTGGCAATCTTTGCTATTCCGATTTTATGCAGAGCGCCATAGAGCCAATCCCCCGATGAATCACCGGTAAAGATTCGACCTGTGCGGTTTGCGCCATGAGCACCTGGTGCTAATCCAACGATCAGTAACTTTGGTTTATCAGAACCAAACCCAGGTATTGGTTTTCCCCAATAAGTCTGATCTTCGTAGGACTTACGTTTAACAACTGCAACTTCTTCCCGCCATTGCACAAGGCGAGGACACTTGTGACAACCAATAATTTCTTTATCCAATAACGGTAATGATTTAACCTTTGACAAGCGATCTCGCCATTCCATCCAAAATATCTGATTCAGAGGCAACAAACTCGGTTGCTCCGGTTGCCTTCATGATCTCTGAAAGAACAAGTGAACCTGCTGCAATTACATCGACTCGACCTGGGTGCATGTAACCAAGAGCCAAGCGTTGTTCACGGGTTTGAGTTGCAAACATTGTGGCCGCATCGTGAACTTGTTGCGCAGAAATCCGGGAAAGGTGAATTGCGTATCGATCATATTCACTCAGATTTAGGCCAGCTGCAGCAACTGTTGTTGCAGTTCCTGCAACTGCAACCAAAGTCTTAGCCTTCGTAATTGGCACTTCGGCCGCTGCTATAGCTATTGCAGCTTGAATGTCGATTTTGGCTGATTCAATTTGTGCAGGCGTTGCAGGATCATGAGCAAAATGACGCTCAGACATTCGAACACAACCTATGTTCACACTTCGTGCAGCTTCGACAGTTGTTGTGCCAAATACGAACTCTGTAGATCCCCCGCCAATATCAACTACTAAAAATGGCCCATCATGGGGATTTAAGTCTTGGATAGCACCGGCAAATGACAACGCGGCTTCTTCATCACCGCTAATTACCTCAACTTCAATACCTAAACGATCACGCACGCCATCAACAAATAGGTGGCGGTTTGTAGCATCACGGGTGGCACTCGTTGCACAGAATCTAATCTTTTCAACTCCGCGCTTTGCAATCTCTGCTGTGAACTTATCGACAGCGGCCAACGTGCGAGTGATTGCATCTGGGTGGAATTGGCCTGTTTGATCAACGCCTTGTCCTAATCGAACAATCTCCATATCGCGCACAACTTCACGAAAATTACTGCCATCAATATCTGCGATCAGAAGTCGAATGGAGTTAGTACCGCAATCTATTGCTGCTACTCGCATGGGTTGTTTTTCCACCACTCAGGTAGTTTTGCAAGGGCTTCATCACCTAATGGATTCACATCTGGCCCTGCTGCAAGTGAATGAGCTACTAATGAATGCAAGCACTTCACACGTGTTGGCATCCCGCCGGCTGAAACATCATCGACTTCTGGCACATCAATTCCGAGCGCAGAACGTGATGCGATGTAATCATCATGGGCTGCATGATAAGCACCTGCTAACTCTGCATCAGTTTCAAGGCGAT
>CAIXKQ010000087.1 GCA_903920065.1 uncultured Actinomycetes bacterium | reverse complement strand
GAAAGTGGTTCATCCATTAAGAACACTTGTGGTTCGCGAACAATTGCGCGACCCATTGCAACGCGCTGACGTTGACCACCTGAAAGAGCCTTTGGCTTGCGCTCTAGGTATGGCTCAAGATCGAGCAACTTTGCTGCTTCAAGAACGCGTCGATCGCGTTCTCCTTTATCAATTCCAGCAATCTTGAGTGCGAAGCCCATATTCTCGGCAACGCTCATGTGGGGATAGAGCGCATATGACTGGAAGACCATTGCGATATCGCGATCTTTTGGTGCAACATTTGTTACATCGCGATCACCGATAAGAATTCGCCCACCGTCGATTTCTTCAAGCCCTGCCAACATACGAAGTGATGTTGATTTGCCGCAACCTGAAGGTCCGACAAGAACGAGAAACTCTCCATCTGCGACGGTGAGATTGAGCTTATCTACAGCAGGCGCAGTTGTGCCTGGGTAGATACGTGATGCATTTTCGAATACGACTGATGCCATTTTTTTCACTTTCCTTATCCGGGCAGGTACGTGCCCGACGATCCGTGGAGTAAGGCGCTGGTCGGTTGACCAGCGTGGCTAAGGGTATGTCAGCGGCGGGCGGGAGGCAATTACGCTCGGTAGACTTCTCCCATCATGGAAAGTCACCCGAGTACCCCACTAGTTAGCTCCATCCTGATTGTTGCAGGCCTAGTTGTTACTGGTGGACTCTTTGTAGCTGCCGAGATTGCTCTGATCTCATTACGCGAAAGTCAGGTCAAGCAATTAGCTTTGCGCGGCAAGCGCGGAGCCCTCGTTGCAAAATTAGCATCTAATCCCAATCGACTACTTGGTGCACTCCAAGTTGGTGTGACTGTTACAGGTTTTCTCTCAGCAGCATTAGGTGCTGAAAAACTTGGCGTCTATGTCATTCCATGGCTAGAAGATCTTGGAATGGCCGAAAAGTCTGCCGCCAACGCTTCACTTATTGGGGTCACTTTAGTCATTGCCTACTTCTCACTTGTATTCGGTGAACTTGTTCCAAAACGTTTGGCGCTATTTCGCACGGAACAGATTTCACTTGCCTCCGCTGGAGTTGTAGAAGTTGTTGCAAGGCTCTTCCGCCCAATAATCTGGGTTCTCTCTCATTCAACAAACCTTGTTGTTCGCCTCTTTGGTATCGATCCAAAAGAGCAGCGCACCGCCATCTCTGAAGAAGAGTTACTAGATCTTGTGGCTGGCCATGCTGCTCTTACCGATGAAGAGCGCGACATTGTGGAAGAAGTATTTAACGCTTCAGAGCGACAAGTGCACGAAGTCATGGTTCCGCGCACCGAGGTAGATTTTATGGATGCATCTCTTACTGTTGGAAAAGCAATTGCACTTGCTATCGAGAAGGCGCACTCTCGTTATCCGGTTGTGCGTGGCTCTTCCGATGAAGTCATTGGCTTTATCCACGTTCGAGATTTATTAGATACTAGCCTTGCGAATTCAAATGCAAAGATTCAAGAGCTTGTTCGAAACATTATGTATCTGCCAGGCACCAAGGGAATCTTGCCGGCGCTGACTGAGATGCGAAAGCAACGTCAGCACCTGGCTATTGTTCTTGATGAGTACGGTGGCACCGATGGCATCGTGACTCTCGAGGATCTCGTAGAGACATTGATTGGCGATATCCGAGATGAATATGACTCAGATGAGGTAGAAATTTCGGAAGAATCACATACTGGCGATTTCGAAATTGATGGCCTGATTTCACTCGAGGATTTACAAGAAGAGTCCGGGGTTGAGTTACCAGAAGGACCATATGAGACCGCAGGCGGATTTGTCATGCATTATCTAGGGCGCATTCCGGTTGAGAATGACATCGTTGGAGTAAATGGAGTTCGAATTACAGTGCTTTCCATGGAAGGCAAGCGCGCTGGTCGACTATTAATCTCACGTAACTACTAAGGCGTGCGAGAATTACTCCCATGAAGCGCGTCTTATCTGGAATTCAACCCACGAGTGATTCTTTCCATTTGGGGAATTACCTTGGCGCGGTCAAGCAATGGGTTGAGCTGCAAGATGGCCATGACGCTTTCTACTGCATCGTTGATCTACATGCTCTGACCGTTGAGACAGATCCAGCGCTACTTCGAAAGCGCACACTTGCTTCAGCCGCGCAATTACTCGCACTTGGCATCTCACCCGATAAATCAACACTCTTTGTTCAATCTCAAGTTCCGCAACATAATCAACTTGGGTGGATTATGGAATGCCTAACTGGTTTTGGTGAAGCAAGCCGCATGACGCAATTTAAAGATAAATCTTCTAAGTCAGGCGCGGACTCTTCTCGCGTTGCTCTCTTTACCTATCCCATGCTGCAGGCTGCAGATATCTTGCTCTATCAAGCTCACTATGTTCCAGTCGGTGAGGATCAACGTCAGCACATCGAACTCACTCGCGATTTAGCGGGGCGGTTTAATTCACGCTACGGCCAGACCTTCCAATTACCTGAGGCCTATATTTTAAAGACAGCTGCAAAAATTAATGACATTCAAGAACCCACTGCCAAAATGAGTAAGTCATCAGGCGCCGTTGCGGGTGTTATTGAGATTATGGATTCACCGGATGCTAACTTGAAGAAGATTAAGAGTGCCGTCACCGACGCTGGTCGGGAAGTCACCTTCGATGCGGTTGAAAAGCCTGGCATTAGCAATTTGCTTACTATTCATTGCGCGCTCTCTGGCAGAACAATTGCCGAGCTCGAAAATGAATTTGCTGGCAAGGGTTATGGAGATTTTAAGGCAGCTGTTGCAGAGGTAGTTGTTGAATACCTGCGCCCCATTCGCACTCGAGCACTTGAGCTGCTAGAAGATGAGAAGCATCTGCTTGATATTTTGCACCAAGGTTCGGCTAAAGCCCGCACAGTTGCAGAAGCCACTCTTGCAGACACATATAAGAACCTCGGGGTAGTTCTTTAATGAAAGTGCGCTTGGCTCTTGCCCTTGCGCTTATCTTTGGCGTGCTCACTCCGGCGCCCGGTTCAGCAGAAATGGTCACCATTGGAGTTGCCTACGATCTGGGTGGGCGAGGAGATAAATCTTTTAATGATGCCACCGCCGCAGGCTTAGAAAAGGCTAAGAAGTCACTCGACTTTAGTGTTGAAGCAGTGGTCACTGATGGAACCTCTGAAGACCGCGATAAACGAATCCGTAGCTTGATTGCAAAGAAGTGCGCTTTGATTATCGCTGTCGGTGGGGGATATGGCCCAACGTTGCAAGCACTCGCCTTTGAATTTCCCGATACCCAATTCGCCATCATTAATGACGCAAGCGTTGCCGCAGTAAATGTCAGCTCTATCATCTTTGCCGAAACTCAAGGAGCCTACTTAGCCGGTTTTAGCGCCGCACAAATTTCACAGACTGGCAAGGTTGCGATGATTGCCAATACAAATCAGGCAGATTTATTTAAAAATGGTTTTAGCGCTGGAGTTCTAGCTAGCAAGAAAAAGGTTATTCCCATCGTGAAATATGTTTCTGGCTCCTACTCATTGGCAGCTAGCCAAGTAATATCAGTTGGGGCAGATGTCATCTACTCGAGCACTCAAGGATCTGATGCTGAAGTATTTAAAGTGATAGTTTCCAATAATGTGAAGAAGGGTGCCAAGAAAGTTGCACTCATTAATGTTGAGCCAGATCAATACTTGGCAGTGACAAGTCAGACCAAGAAATATTTGGCTGCAACAGTTGTCAAACGAGTGGATAAAGCAATAATTGACATCATCTCCAAATCACTTTCAGGTGATCAATTTCTGGATTATCTCGACCTCGACGCTGGCCTTTTTGGCACCCGCTATGGCATTGATGGCGGAGGAATAGAGTTCACCATCCGATCCAAGGAGTTATTGGCGAAAAGTGATGCAATTAATATTGCAGCCGCCACAGCTGAAAAAATCACCGCATAGCGCTCAACTTCAACTTGAGAGTTTTCCTAACTGTTACATGCCACACCCATCGATTCACCTTCAATTCTTGGGGATTATCCCCATCAACTACTAGGCTCGGACAAAAGCAACATTCACTCATTCCTTGGAGGAACCTTGAAGAAGACACTTAAGTTTGTAGCAGTTTTCGCTGCTGCAGCTCTCGCATTCGGCGTTTCAGCGCCAGCTGCAAATGCAGCAGCAACAAAAGCTTGTTTAGCACTTGATACTGGCGGCGTTGACGATAAGTCATTTAACGCATCAGCTTGGGCTGGAGCTCAGGCAGCTCAGAAGGCTAACTCAGCTGTAACAGTGAAGTACCTAGCAGCAGCATCAGATGCTGATTACGCACCAAATATTAAGAAGCTTGTAGATGACAAGTGCAACATCATCGTTGGTGTTGGATACTTGATTAACCCAGCAATTGTTGCAGCAGCGAAGGCTAACCCAACAGTTAACTTTGCAATCGTTGACCAAGATGGAGAAGATCACGGTCCAGCTGGAGATGTCTACCCAGGCAAGACCTACACAAATCTAAAGGGAATCATGTTTGCTACTAACGAGTCTGCATTCCAGGCTGGTTACCTAGCAGCAGGCCTCACCAAGACAGGCAAGATTGCAACCTACGGTGGAGCAAATATTCCTCCAGTATCAATCTTCATGGATGGATATGCACGCGGTGCGGCTTACTACGCAAAGCTCAAGAACAAGAAGGTAGAAGTTCTTGGATGGGATGTAGCTAAGCAATCAGGTCTCATGGTCGGAAACTTCTCAGATCTTGCAAAGGCTCTTCAGTACTCAAAGAGCTTTGAGCAGCAGGGCGCAGATGTCATCCTTCCAGTGGGAGGAAATCTAGGCTCATCAACAGCAGAGAATGCACTCAAGTCAAAGAAGTCAGTTGTTATCTGGGTAGATAAGGATGGCTTTACAGCTGCTCCTCAATACAAGAAGGTAATGCTTACTTCAATTGTTAAGGCAGTAGACCTATCGGTTAAGAACGTAATTCTTGATCAGGCTGGTAGTAAGTTTACAAACACTACCTACAGTGGAAACCTTAAGAATGCTGGAACATATCTAGCTCCTTACCATGATCTCATCCGCATGGTTCCAACAGCGCTTCGCACTGAAGTTACTAAACTAGGTGCAGATATTCGCAACGGTAAGGTTTCTGTTAAGTAATTAACTAAGAAATCACTTGAAAGTGACCTAGCGCTTCGGTGCTAGGTCACTTTCTTTTTTACAGAATTACTTGAGTTTAACTTTCTTATCTCACGCAAAACTAGTAGATTTGCTCGCATGTCACTTGAATTGCGCGGAATCACCAAGCGATTCGGCTCCCTTGTTGCCAATGAATCTATAGATCTTGTTGTTGCAGACGGTGAGATTCACGCAATCCTTGGCGAAAACGGCGCAGGTAAATCAACACTGATGAATATTGTGTATGGGCTTTTAGAGCCGGATGAAGGAACTATCTCGGTAGACGGCAAAGTTGTAGCAGTTAAATCACCCATCGATGCGCTGGCCGCTGGTATAGGGATGGTTCACCAGCACTTCATGCTGATTCCAGTTTTTACAGTCGCCGAGAATATCGTTTTGGGTCATGAAAAAACGAAAGGGCCGGGATTTCTAGATTTAGCCAGTGCACGTAAAGAGATATTGCGAGTATCGGCTGAGTACAACTTTGATATAGATCCTGATGCCCTTATTGAAGATCTGCCGGTTGGCTTACAGCAGCGCGTAGAAATTATTCGGGCACTCATTTATGATGCAAAAGTCTTGATTCTCGATGAGCCTACAGCCGTGCTGACTCCTCAAGAGACTGATGAGCTACTAAAGAATATGAAGAAGCTCAAAGATAAGGGAACGTCAATCGTTTTTATCACTCACAAGCTGCGTGAGGTAAAGGAGGCGGCAGATAAAATCACCATTATCCGTCGCGGAAAAGTAGTGGGCACGGCCCTACCTTCAGCTTCGCAAGAAGAGTTGGCTTCGCTCATGGTTGGACGCCCGGTATCGCTGGGTGTGGATAAAAAACCTCCCCGGCAAGGAGATGTGACTCTGGATGTGAAGAATTTGAGCATTTCAGATCACACCGGACGAACCTTGGTGAGGAATGTTTCATTTGAACTTCACGCAGGAGAGGTACTCGCAGTCGCTGGTGTTCAAGGAAATGGACAGACCGAACTTGCTGAAGCAATCGTTGGCTTGCAAGAACATGTCACCGGCTCAATAACCTTTGATGGAAATGAAATCACAAGAAAGAGCGTGAGAGATGCACTCCATGCTGGGATTGCCTTCGTGCCAGAGTCCCGCGAAGAAGATGGACTTATCGGTTCATTTAGCATTGAAGAGAATCTGATTCTGGACCTGCATGATCTACCGCCCTACGCCAAAGGACCTGTGATATCCCCTCGCGTAGTGCAAGAAGAAGCTCAGAAACGAATTACCGAGTTCGATATTCGTACACAATCTTCAAAGGATTCAGTCTCTTCCCTCTCGGGAGGAAATAAGCAAAAGGTAGTGCTGGCACGAGAGCTTTCCCGGCCCGTCAAATTAGTAGTTGCTTCCCAGCCAACTCGTGGTTTAGATGTGGGT
>CAIXKQ010000086.1 GCA_903920065.1 uncultured Actinomycetes bacterium | reverse complement strand
TGCCGAACATATCCAAGAAGTTTTCACGCCCAGCACCTTATTTACGGGGGGAGTAGTAGCGCGGCCTGAATGGAGACCAGTCACTCGATTTGAAGGGCAAGGCATAACCAAAGATCATCAAGTCACTGATCTTCGATACTTTAAAGCTTAGATCCCACCTGTTACTTCATAATTACTAATTTTATCTAATCTGCGCACATGGCGTTCATCGCCAGGAAACTTTGTTGCGATGAAGGTATCGATCAGCTGCTTCACAAAATCCGCATCATGAAGTCTTTGCCCCAAGGAAATCACATTTGCATTGTTATGCTCACGGGCAAGTTTGGCGGTTTCAATGCTCCAGACGAGGGCAGCACGCACGCCCTTGACTTTATTTGCCGCAATTTGTTCGCCATTACCGGAACCACCGAGAACAATTCCCAGTGAGGTGGAATCTTTAGCCACAGCTTCGGCGCATGGGATGCAGAAATCTGGGTAATCATCGAGTGCGTCATATTCATAGGGCCCGTGGTCGGTGACATCGTGGCCATTAACAACGAGGTGTGTAATTAATTCGTTCTTGAATTCAAGGCCGGCATGATCGCTGCCGATGTGAATGCGCATGCGCAATTTAAGCATGTGCGGGGGTGGGGATGTGAAAACCCCGCCACACTTTCGCATGACGGGGTTTTTACCCACGGAGAGGTACTACATGTTCGAACTAGTTATGCGATTGCTGCAGTCGTTGCTGTTGGAGCGGGCATTCTTGGAGCCTTCTCAAAATCACCTTTTCCCTTGTGCCCAAATCCGCCTTTAAAGCCACCCTTTGGTCCTGCTGGGCGAACTTCATTGATTTCTTCAGTTATGTGAGCAACGAGACGATCTTTAAGAAATGTTGCCTGTGCGGCAGTTAATTTCCCGGCTGTTACCGCAGCGTCGATTCTTTTGGTCTCATCTGCAACCAGTGCCGCAATCAGCGCATCTTTCTTAGCACCTGCAATTGTTGCAAGAGTTTCTCCTGCGGCCAGGCGTGACTTAATAGTTGCTGAGTCGATACCGATTGTTGTTGAGATCAGTGCAAGCTCGGCTGCCTTTTCAGCCTTCAAAGGCTGAGCAAGCTCTGCTGCAGCACGGGCTGCAGTGCGAGCTGCTTCTGCAGCTACCTTGGCTGCATCAGCTGCGGCAATGATTGCATCTGCTTGTGCTTGTGTGATTGTGCCCTTTGCAACAAGTGCGGAAAGTGTGGTGGCAAGGTCAATCCCTCGAGGACCCTTGACACCGTTAGCACCTGGATTGGTAATTGAGATACGTGTTGCTTTTGTTGAGGCCGTTGATACACCAACAGTTCCAACAGTCAGTGCAACAGTTGTAATAACAATTGTTGCAATCCTTTTCTTTGTTGACATTCGCATGCCCCCACTCTCTTGCTCTGTACCGAAACCCTCGTTTCGACTTGGTTGTACTTAAGCGGCCTAGATTCAGAAAGATACCTGGATAGCCTGAGAGGCTCCTGTGAGTTTTACCCTACAAGCACGCTCTTACCGTGTTCCGGTAGGGGATTCTCCGATTCTGGCAAGCCTGGTACCACTTCACACTGGGTAGACAACCTAGTGTGAAGGGGTCACCAGTGAGAGCATCACGAATAGCCGTCCTAGTTACTATTGCAATTCTTACAACATCCACATCAGTAATTTCAGCAAGTGCTGCCGGTAGAACAGCAGCCTCAATTCCAAACACCATACTTAATGGAAAAGGTCTGCCAATTACTTCACTGGGCATCAATGGTGATTTCTATATTGATACGCGAAGTCTTCTCATTTATGGACCAAAGGCAAAAGGTAAATGGCCACTGCCACAGAACTTACAAGGACCCATTGGTGCAACAGGTGTTACAGGTAGTGATGGAAAGAATGGATCTGATGCAAAAATTGGCACCAATAATGCAAGTAACGTCGGCTCAGTTGGACCACAAGGTGAACGTGGACTAACTGGTGTTGCGGGACCTGCAGGACCTGCAGGTGCTACAGGATCTTCTGGTTCAGGTGGTGGAACACCAGGTGCAACCGGAGCAGCTGGTGCAACGGGTGCAACAGGAGCATCAGGTGCTGCGGGAAGCATCGGCCCAAGTGGACCCACTGGTTCAACAGGTGCAACTGGTTTAACGGGAGCAGCTGGTGCACAAGGGGAAGTGGGTAGTGCGGGGTCTGCGGGTACGTCTGGCATCTCAAAAGCGATATCAGCAAGCTTTTCGATAGGCGATATCAGCGGTAACGCTGGAACTTCCAACACAGGCTCGATAACAGGATTTAAAGCGAATAAAAGTTATGTATTACGTTTAAACATTGTTGGATATCAACCGAGTGATTCAAGTGAGTACATCCTTCCCATGTCATTGAGTTTCACGGCTATAAATGGCGCACCAGTGGTGGTTTCTAGTTATTCACTTGTCCATGGACACTCGTATCGAGCTGGTGCAATTAGGTATGAAAACTCCTTCGTTGCGGATGTCACCCTTGATGGAACCGGCGTAGTAACGGACTATGGATTGACACTCACCATCATTGCGGGAAGAGCCACAAATTCAAATCAGCTGGTTAGGTTTATAAGTTCCTACGTGGCACTCCAAGTAGATACGGTCGCATCGACCTTCTAATACATGGAGCGGGTGACCGGGATCGAACCGGCATGGCCAGCTTGGAAGGCTGGGGCTCTACCATTGAGCTACACCCGCGAGTGGTGCGAAGGATGAGCGTACAGGGTGTGTAACTCAGAGTAAAAAATTACTCTAGACTCCGTTGTTGCGCCTCGGGGCGTAGCGTAGTGGCTAGCGCGCCTGCTTTGGGAGCAGGAGACCGGGAGTTCGAATCTCCCCGCCCCGACCAGAATTTCTTCACAGTATTACAGCTGTCATTAACTAATAGGAGCACTTCGTGAAAAGCACCGTTGAGACACTTTCTGCCACTCGCGTTCGTTTAGAAGTTGAAGTTCCTTATGCAGAGCTAACTAACCATGTTGCAGCTGCATATAAGAAGGTGGCAACACAGGTAAACATCCCAGGTTTTCGTAAGGGCAAAGTTCCGGCTGCGATGATTGATCAGCGCGTGGGACGTGGAACGGTAATTGATGAGGCGATTAACACCGCACTGCCTGAGTTCTATGGCAAAGCTGCTCGTGAGCATGATGTGCTCGTTGTGGGACGCCCCACTGTTGATGTGAAGGAATTTGTCGATAACGACAAGCTCATCTTTACCGTTGAGGTAAATGTGCGCCCAGAAGTGACACTTCCAGACTTTTCCAAGATTACTGTCACAGTAGATGATGTTGTTGTTGCAGATACTGATATCAATGAGCAGGTAGATGAGCTTCGCGCTCGCTTTGGAACCTTAAATACAGTTGAGCGTGCCACACAATCTGGTGACTTTGTCACTATCGATCTCACCGCCCGTATTGATGGCGCTGAAGTAGATGGTGGAAAAGCGAATGAGATTTCATATGAAGTCGGCTCCAATCGCATGATTGACGGACTAGATGAGGCTCTCGTTGGAATGAGCGCGGGGGATAACAAGACATTTACCACCCAACTCGTTGGTCAAAAAGATGAGGAAAAGGGCGATGTTGATATTGTGGTGAAGGCAGTCAAAGAGCGCGAGCTACCGGCCGCAGATGATGCATTTGCCAAACTAGCATCTGAATTCGATACCTTAGCTGAGCTTAAAG
>CAIXKQ010000085.1 GCA_903920065.1 uncultured Actinomycetes bacterium | reverse complement strand
AATACCCCAAAGCTTCCAACATCGATGTTTCATCATGTGAGGTTGGACCAATATGACGATCCTCAAACGAACGACTCATCGTTAAACCTCATCCTGTTCAAAGCCTCTCGCCTATAAGTGCAAGGGCAGGGATGAACAATAAGGGAGATTAAGCGCCTTTGCTCTTTCTACGCAGCGAGAGTTCATCGTTATCTTGGCCACCTACAACGTGACCATTAATTTCACCCTGAAGTACAGATAGAGAGCCTTCGACTTCGTGCCAGACCTTGCCTACGGCAATACCAAAGACACCTTGGCCACCTTGCAATAGGTCGATGATTTCATCGGGGCTAGAACATTCATAAATAGATGCCCCGTCACTCATCAGAGTGATGCGCTCCAAATCAGTTACTCCCCTGCTGCGCAAATGATCAACAGCTGTGCGAATATTTTGTAGAGATACTCCAGCATCGAGTAATCGCTTAACAATCTTTAAAACCAAGATGTCACGAAAGCCATACAGGCGTTGAGTTCCGGAGCCACTTGCAGTTCTAATACCCGGTTCAACTAATCCTGTGCGAGCCCAATAATCTAATTGGCGATATGTAATTCCTGCCGCAGAGCATGCAGTAGCGCCTCTATAGCCGATCTCTAGCTCTTCTGGGCTCACGGGGAATGGCTCATTTCTCTTGGGGAGTGGGATAAATGTAAACCCGTCTTCTCTAGATACCTAGGAACGACACGACCCAAACCTCTACTTTAGGTTGAGGGTTGAGCCTATCCCACGAAGTCTTCTGGGTTGATCTGATCCAGGAATTCGCGGAACTTCTCGACCTCTTGGTTCTCGCCATCTCCCTGAGGGATCTCAATTCCGATTTCATCGAGTAGCTCCTGGGTCGCCAGGATGTTGCTGTGGCTTCTAACGGCCAAAGCAATCGCATCTGATGGTCTAGCTGAGATCGTCAGCTGTCCCCCGTTGGCGTCACGAAGAAGCATCGTGGCGTAGAAAATTCCATCTTTGATTTCCGTCATGTGAACCGCCGTCAAGGTGGCATCTAAAAGGTCTAGAAGGTTGTTCATTAAATCGTGAGTTAATGGACGTGGCGGCTCAACACCTTGTTGGGCAAATGCGATCGCTGTTGCTTCCACCGCCCCCACCCAAATGGGCAAGAATCTGGAGCCATCTATTTCTTTGAGCAAAACGATTGGTTGGTTTGAAGGCATCTCGACGCGAACGCCGATGACCTCCATAGGAATTAACATGGGTTACCGACTCTGCTAGCGAAGGCGATTAAGGCCACCGCGCACAAGTGCTGCGTGCAGGCGGATTGAAAGAGATGCAATCTCCTTCTGAACTTCTTCAGCTCTGGCCTTTGATTCGGCGCTCTTCTGACGAGTCAGCGGAGTAATGACCTGTTCGATCAAACCGATCTCGCGATCTGCTGCCGACTTAAATGAACGCAGGTGACGGGCTTCAATTCCGAAGCCACCCATCTCTGTAACAGCCTTTGCAATCGCAAGGGCGTCTCCGTCGTAGTGACGGCCGCGAGGTGCGATCAGTCCATAACCTTCAAGTTCAACTAAATGCGCCTCTGATAGTCCACTGTTTTTCAAGAGCTCTTCACGAGATAGGCGCATCTCACTGACTTCACCAAATGCACTCGGTGCCATCTCGCCATCAATTGTT
>CAIXKQ010000084.1 GCA_903920065.1 uncultured Actinomycetes bacterium | reverse complement strand
CTGTAATTCCTGATGGAACACAGACGACGATACGAGGCTTTGCTAAGTAGCTACGACGGTGAACTTTCTGAATAAAGTAACGAAGCATGCGCTCTGTTGTGTCGAAGTCTGCGATAACGCCATCTTTAAGTGGACGAATGGCAACGATGTTGCCAGGTGTGCGACCGATCATCTTCTTGGCTTCAAGTCCAACAGCTAAAATTCCGCCAGTATCTTGGTTAATAGCAACAACTGAAGGTTCATTAAGAACGATGCCACGACCTCGAACATAAACAAGGGTGTTTGCAGTTCCTAGGTCAACGGCCATATCTCGGCCTATGAATGACATTCTGTTAGACATTTATTTCCCCTCAAAGAAGATAGCTATTTCACGTGCAGCAGATTCGGGTGAATCAGAGCCGTGAACAATATTTTGGACAACCTTTGTTCCTTGATCGCGGGCAAGATCTCCACGGATTGTTCCGGGGGCTGCCACTGTTGGATCTGTAACACCTGCCAATGATCTAAAACCCTCAATGACGCGATTTCCCTGCGCAACGATGGCAACGATGGGACCTGACATCATGAACTCAACGAGTGGTTCAAAGAATGGTTTGCCTTGATGTTCGGCGTAATGCTTTTCAAGAAGTGCTCGGTCTGCTTGCAACATACGCATCGCTGCAATGGTGTATCCCTTAGCTTCAATACGAGCGATTACTTCGCCGACTAATCCGCGCGCAACACCATCTGGCTTAACCAGGACGAGGGTTTTTTCTAGGCTCACAGGGGTCAGTCTATTAGGCGTCAGGAGTGCGTGTCGCCATCAGCGCAGCGCGAGCAGCCTCACCCTTGCGACCCACAATAATGGCGGCAATCCAAAGTCCCCCAAAAATCAGGCCCACGATAGCCATCGATGGCACCACCACGGCATAACCGATCATCAAGATTTGCAAGATAGAGCCAAGAATCCACCCGGCTCGTTTCCTTAATAACCCTGGGGTGAGAAGAAGAAGTATCGCAATAACTGCACCAGCCACAATTGTGGAAGCCTCGTGGTTATCTTTGGCAAGCAGCATTGCAAAACCCATGATGAAAAATTCCATTACCAATACTGCCGAACCAAGAACGCGCATTACTTATCTACCTTTGCAAATTTCTTTCTCAGAATTCTACGCGCATCCCCTGCTGTGACAACAGAGCCGGTTACCAAAATCCCGATGGTCTCATCACTGAGCGGCCGGATCGCATCCTTAATCGCCTTGTCCAGGGCGTCAGTTAGCTTCTCGTGCGCAAAGACTCGATCATGTCCGAAGATTTCAATAGCCATCTTTTCTAGCTCATCAATATTGGTTGAGCGCACAGAACTATTGGTCGTCACGATGATGGAATCCATCACCTGCTCAAGTTCCAGCAGAATCCCCCGAATATCTTTATCACCCATCGGCGCAACTACTCCAATAATTTCATCAAAGGTAAACTCACTTTGAATCGTCTCGGCAATCGCTGCAGCTCCATGCGGATTATGCGCCGCATCTAAAATGATGGTCGGATCTCGGTGGAGCACTTCACAGCGCCCAGGAGATGTCACAGCGGCAAATCCCGCGCGCACCGCCTCGATATCTAACTCTTGGTCGCCAAAGAATGCCTCCACTGCCACAAGTGCGGCCGCAGCATTTGATGCTTGGTGTTTACCATGCAAAGGCAAGAAGATATCTTCATACGTATCTTGAGCCCCGCGAATAGTTAACAACTGCCCGCCCACTGCAACCGAACGTGACATCACTGCATATTCAATACCTTCGCGCACAACATCTGCGCCCACCGATGCTGCTCGCTTGAGTAACTCTTTCGCAGCTTCCGGCTCTTGTTGGGCAAGAACAATGAAACCAGATTCTTTAATGATGCCCGCTTTCGTCTGAGCAATCTCGGCCAGCGTTTCACCCAAATACTCAGTGTGATCAAGATCGATTGGCATCAGAACTGAAACATCTGCCAGGACCACATTGGTGGCATCCCACTCGCCTCCCATGCCTACTTCAATCACACCCACATCGATCGGATGCTCTGCAAAAGCAGCGAAAGCAAGGGCGGTGAGGGCTTCAAAGTATGAAATGGGATGTTCGAATTTCGAATCCATCATGTCGAGGTATGCGGCAATATCGTTGTAGGAAAAGATCAGTGCTTGCGCATCAATTGGTTCACCGTTGATTGCAATTCGCTCCACAAAACTTTCCAGGTGCGGGCTAGTAAAACGCCCGGTGCGCAGTCCCATCTCAAAGAGAAGTGAATCAATCATG
>CAIXKQ010000083.1 GCA_903920065.1 uncultured Actinomycetes bacterium | reverse complement strand
GTTCTCTCCTTTGGTTACAAGTATGGAATACCGGTCGACTCTGACCTGGTTCTAGATTGCAGATTCATTCCCAACCCCCATTGGATTCCGGAGCTGCGACCACTCAATGGTTTGGACGCACCGGTTTCAGAAAAGGTTCTGACCAGTGAAGGTGTTGCTGATTTTGTTGAGAGCTATGTTGCTGTGATCCGCAAGATGATTCCGGGATATTTCCGGGAAGGAAAGAAGTATGTGACGATTGCAATTGGCTGCACCGGAGGTAAACATCGCTCGGTTGCCATTGCAGAGGAAATTGCCAAGCAGTTAATTACCGTTTCTCCCGATCTCGAGATATCAGCTCACGCAACACATCGCGATGTAGGGCGGGAATGATTTCACAGAAAAAAGTTGTCGCACTCGGTGGTGGTCATGGATTAGCTGCAACCCTGACAGCGCTACGACAATTCACAACCGAGATCACCGCGATAGTCACCGTTGCAGATAACGGTGGATCCAGTGGAAGATTGCGGGAAGAATTTGCCATCATGCCACCGGGTGATCTGAGAATGGCACTGGCTGCGCTATGTAGTGATGATGAGTGGGGTCGTAGTTGGGCGCAAATCATGCAATATCGCTTCACCAGCACCGGTGAACTCAATGGCCATGCAGTGGGAAATCTTCTCCTGGCAGCGCTCTGGGATCGTGATGAAGATACCGTTGCTGGCCTTGATCGCGTGGGTGCGCTATTAAAAGTTGTTGGTCGCGTGCTACCCATGGCAGCGCAGGCACTAGATATTGAAGCAACTTTTGAAGACGCTAGTGGCACGCATATTGTCCGCGGGCAGGCAGAAGTGGCAACAAGTAACGGAAGATTGAAATCACTTCGCATCATTCCGGAAAACCCTGATGCGTGTGAAGAATCAATTGCGGCAATTGCCGATGCGCAGTGGATCACGATGGGACCGGGCTCCTGGTTTTCTAGCGTTATTCCGCATTTACTTGTGCCCGCACAACGAGCGGCGCTGGTGGCATCGCCGGCTAAGAAGATTCTCTTACTGAATCTTGATTCCACCGACAAATCTGCAGGGGAGTATGCCGGGTATTCACCACTAGAGCACTTGATGATTCTCAATGAGTATTCACCGGAGTTAGTATTTGATGTCGTTGTAGTAGATGAGTCCTCTACTGGAGCCGATGAGTTACAGCGCCATCTTTCAACTACAGGTTCAGAGTTTATTGCGGCCGATTTGCGCAGCAAAAGCTCGCCTTTGCATCATGATGTCAATAAATTGGGTCAGCTTTTCGCACACATAGATGCAGAAATACTGGTTGGATAACCCCATGGCAATGACCGCTGCAGTCAAAGACGAGCTCAGTCGTCTTTCGGTAACCAAGCCTTGTTGCCGAAAGGCCGAAGTCTCATCGCTACTTCGTTTTGCAGGTGGGCTTCATATCGCCGCCGGTAAGGTAGTTATTGAAGTTGAGCTCGACACATCCCAGAGTGCTAGACGGCTGAAGAAAGATATCGCCGACATCTACGGTCACGATAGTGATTTGGCAGTTCTTTCTTCCAGTGGGCTACGTAAAGGTTCACGCTATGTAGTTCGTGTTATTGAATCAGGCGATGCTCTTGCTCGCCAAACTGGTCTGATTGATGCCAATGGGCGCCCAGTGCGTGGACTTCCACCACAAGTGGTTGCAGCAAATGTGTGTGATGCAGAAGCAGCCTGGCGTGGTGCCTTTATCGCACATGGGTCACTGACTGAACCTGGTCGTTCCTCATCACTTGAAATTACCTGCCCCGGACCAGAGGCAGCACTCGCTCTTGTTGGCGCAGCTCGCCGCTTGAATATCGTGGCCAAAGCTCGAGAAGTGCGCGGAGTCGATCGTGTTGTTATTCGAGATGGCGATGCCATCGGTGTTTTGCTTACTCGCTTAGGTGCGCATGAGAGCGTGCTCGCTTGGGAAGAGCGACGTATGCGCCGGGAAGTACGCGCTACTGCAAACAGACTTGCAAACTTTGATGATGCCAATCTACGACGCTCTGCGCGCGCAGCCGTTGCGGCAGCAGCTCGTGTGCAACGTGCGATGGAGATTCTTGGAAGTGAGATTCCAGATCACCTCAAAGAAGCTGGCGAACTACGAATTTCACATGGTCAGGCAAGCCTGGAAGAACTTGGATCACTTGCAACACCGCCTATGACAAAGGATGCAATTGCTGGGCGGATTCGAAGATTGCTGGCCATGGCCGATAAGCGTGCCGGTGAATTAGGTAT
The DNA here is from genome assembly GCA_903920065.1 of uncultured Actinomycetes bacterium. GTDB lineage: Bacteria > Actinomycetota > Actinomycetes > Nanopelagicales > Nanopelagicaceae > Planktophila. Next base: position 3,713 of record CAIXKQ010000083.1, on the reverse strand, counting down.
CCCTGACACCGAAGCCGGATTATCACCTGACTTATTGGGTGAATAACAGGTTAAAGATGCGCAGTTGCGCGCACGCAACCGGGGAGTAGCAGCTAAGGCACTGGTAGAGTGCGCACTAAGCCCCCAGCGTTGTGGCGTTAAAAATAGCCACCTTTATCTGGGGCAATAAAGAATATAAAAGAGGTTTCACATGATTAATGTCGGAATTAATGGTTTTGGACGCATTGGACGTAACTTTTTCCGTGCCGCACTCACCAACCCAAATATCAATATCGTAGGTATTAATGACCTGACTGATAATGCAACACTGGCACATTTGCTCAAGTACGACTCAATCTTGGGTCGCCTTGGTCTTGATGTCACATATACCGATGACAGCATGAGCGTCGGCGGAAAAACATTCGCTGTATTTGCAGATCGTGACCCAGCAAATCTTCCATGGGCTTCGGTTAAGGCAGATATCGTGATTGAATCAACCGGCCACTTCACCAAGGCAGCAGATGCCAAGAAGCACATTACAGCCGGTGCCAAGAAGGTAATTATCTCAGCACCAGCATCAGATGAAGACATCACCATCGTGATGGGTGTGAACCACGATAAGTATGATTCAGCTAACCATCATGTGATTTCCAATGCATCGTGCACAACTAATTGCCTAGCTCCAATGGCTAAGGTTCTTCACGATAACTGGGGAATTGTTAAGGGCTTGATGACCACTATTCACGCCTATACCAACGACCAGGTCATCCTTGATTTCCCTCATAAGGATCTCCGCCGCTCACGCGCAGCTGCCACAAATATGATTCCTACATCTACTGGCGCAGCGAAAGCTATCTCGCTCGTTCTGCCAGAGCTCAAGGGCAAGCTTGATGGTTATGCGATGCGCGTTCCAGTTCCAACAGGATCCGCCACCGACCTCACAGTAGAGCTCGCAAAAGAGGCGAGCGTTGCCGAGATTAATGCTGCGATGAAGGCAGCTTCTAACGGAGCACTCAAAGGATTTCTTTCATACACCGAAGATCCCATCGTCTCTTCAGATATTGTCACCGATCCATCTTCTTGTATCTTTGATTCCGGCCTTACCAAGGTAATCGGAAATCAAGTCAAAGTTGTTGGTTGGTATGACAACGAATGGGGTTACTCAAACCGACTAGTTGACCTAGTGGGATATGTTGGTAAATCTCTCTAATGACTTCATTGGTCGATCTAGATGTGGCTGGTAAGCGGGTATTTCTCCGGTGTGATCTCAACGTTCCGTTAAAGGAATCAAAGATCACAGATGATGGTCGTATCCGCGCATCGCTACCGACAATTAATGCACTCCTTGAAAAAGGTGCCAGCATTGTTATCGCAGCCCACCTAGGTCGCCCCAAAGGTGAAGTAAAACCAGAACTTTCACTTGCGCCAGTGGCGGTGCGCTTAGCTGAATTGCTTGGAAAACCGGTGCAATTCATACCGGCAATTACAGGAACTGATGTGACAGCAAAGGCGCAAGCCCTTGCACCCGGAGAGATTCTGCTTTTGGAAAACATTCGCTTCGCATCTGCTGAGACATCTAAAGATGAGAGTGAGCGTTTAGCTTTGGCCACAGAGCTAGCGAAGTTAGCTGATATCTATGTGGGTGATGGCTTTGGCGCTGTGCACCGTAAACATGCTTCGGTATTTGATCTTCCTAAACTCCTGCCTCATGCAGCAGGAACTCTGGTGTCTGCAGAAGTAGAAGTTTTAAAGCAACTCACTGTAGATCCAGTTCGTCCATATGGAGTTGTCCTAGGTGGGTCGAAGGTTTCCGACAAGATCGGTGTCATCGCCAACCTGCTTGGAAAAGTAGATGTGATGGCTATTGGTGGTGGAATGCTCTTTACCTTCTTGGCTGCACAAGGGAAAGAGATCGGTACATCATTGGTAGAACTCGATCTGATTGATACCGTCAAGGGTCTGATCAAGCAGGCCGAAGACTCCGGAGTTAAGTTATTAATCCCCACAGATATCGTTATTGCTCCCACATTTTCAGCCGATGCAACTCCTACTCTTGTTAGTGCCGATGCGATTCCGAGTAATCAGATGGGACTTGATATTGGTCCTGAATCAGCAGCAGCTTTTGCTGCGGCGATTAAAGGTTGCAAAACAGTTTTCTGGAACGGTCCGATGGGTGTCTTTGAATTTCCTAAATTTGCAGCCGGAACCAAAGTTGTTGCACAAGCGCTGACTGAAGTCTCTGGAATTTCAGTAGTTGGTGGTGGCGATTCCGCGGCGGCAGTTCGAGCACTTGGATTCGAAGATTCCCAATTTGGCTATATCTCAACCGGCGGGGGAGCATCTCTTGAATACCTTGAAGGTAAAGAGCTCCCTGGTTTGACCGCACTTGATCTGTAGCATTCGACACCAAAGGAGAACCAAATGCGTAAACCGTTAATGGCGGGCAACTGGAAGATGAACCTCAATCACCTTGAGGCGATTGCAGTTGCTCAGAAACTCGTCTACTCACTTGCTGATAAAGACTATGACGAGGTCGATGTTGCAATTATTCCTCCCTTTACCGATATTCGTTCTATTCAGACCATGGTCGATGGCGACCGCCTTCGTCTGCAATATGGCGCACAAGATCTCTCTCCGGAAGCATCTGGTGCCTTTACCGGTGATATTTCTGGTTCGATGCTCGCAAAATTAGGCTGCACCTTTGTTGTTATTGGCCACTCGGAACGACGTGCGATTCATCATGAAGATGATGCACTGATTAATCGTAAAATCAGAGCCGCACTTACCCATGAGCTCACACCAATCTTCTGTGTCGGCGAAGATCTACCAGTGCGCGAATCAGGTGCTCACGTTTCACATGTCATCCGCCAAGTGCGGGCAGGTCTTGAAGGATTTCATAAACCAGAGCTGAAGAAGATTGTTATCGCCTACGAACCAGTATGGGCAATTGGAACTGGCAAGAGTGCCACACCAGAAGATGCGCAAGAGGTTTGTGCGGCAATCCGGGAAGAGATTGAACGGATCGGCTCCTCAGAGATTGCTGCAAATATGAGAATCCTTTATGGCGGTTCAGTGAAATCTTCCAACATTGCAGAGATCATGAAGCAGGCCGATGTCGATGGCGCCCTCATTGGGGGAGCAAGCCTTGACCCAGAAGAGCTTGCAAAGATTGCCAAGTTCCACGCCCAGGCGTGATTCAAGAGTTTTCCATTCGTTCGGGTATCCTGTTCCCCTACCTCTAGAGGAGTTTCACCGTGGCTTTAGCGCTTTCAATCTTTCTCGTCATCACCAGTTTCTTGATGATTCTCTTGGTTTTACTCCATAAGGGCAAAGGATCAGGACTCTCTGATCTCTTCGGCGGCGGAATCTCTTCCAACTACGGAGGATCTTCTGTCGTTGAACGAAATCTTGATCGCATCACCATTGTTGTTGGTGGCCTCTGGTTCGCCGGTGTCGTAGCTCTCTCTCTTGTTTTGAAAGGTTAATTCATGGCAAGTGCAATTCGCGGCAGTCGTGTCGGTGCTGGCCCAATGGGCGAGGCCGAGCGTGGAGATCAGATTGAACGCGCCACGGTTTCGTATTGGTGTGCAAATGGCCATGAAGTTAGACCATCGTTTGCAGTTGAAGAGACCGTAGTCATTCCTGACCAATGGGATTGCCCTAAGTGTGGCCTACCGGCAGGTCGCGACAAAGCTAACCCGCCATCAGCTGTTGTCAATGTTCCTTATAAGACT
>CAIXKQ010000082.1 GCA_903920065.1 uncultured Actinomycetes bacterium | reverse complement strand
CGATGAGCCAGGTAAGCAAAAAGACGAAGAAATATGCGAGCTTGCCCTTCATGGGGGTTCCAAGAACGATGCCGACGGTAATGGCCACGGAGAGCAGAACAGAAGACGCTGTTATCGCGCGATCTTTAGACGATGCCGCCCATGGCCGAGTTGGTTTAACTTCGATAGTTGACATTTTATCGACCTGACTTCACGGTGCGGTTAACAACAGCATTTGCAATAAAGTTCACAATCAATGTGAGCAAGAAGAGAATTAGGCCAGAAGCCATCAGTGCACCTACTTCAGTAGGTCCGGCTTCACCAAATTTCAACACGATCATGGATGCAACGTTGCCGCCCATGGTAAAGAGAATTTCAAAGTTGGTACGAAAGACAATATTAAGTACGAAGTAAACGGCAACGGTTTCACCAAATGCGCGACCTAAGCCGAGCATTGCCCCACCGACCACGCCGTTTGCACCGAACGGAAGTACCACCGCTTTGATGACGCCCCACTTGGTAGCACCGAGCGCGTAGGCTGCTTGTACGCGATCAAGTGGCGTCTGCGCAAAAACTTCACGAGAAACGGAGGTAATAATTGGAATAATCATGACCGCAAGTACGATTCCGGCAATAAATGGCGAGCGCACAAAGATTGGTTGCGGAACATCAAAGAGTGGGATCCAACCGAGCCACTTGTGTAACAGCTCTGCCCAATACACCGCCATTGGCATCAGGATGAAGAGTCCCCAAAGTCCGTACAAGATTGATGGAAATGCAGCCATCAAGTCAACAATTGTTACGAGAATTCTCTTGATTCGCTCTGGTGCATAGAAGGTAAGAAAGAGCGCGGTCAGTACTGCAAGTGGAACAGCCAAGATGAGGGCGATAAAGGAGATGACTACAGTTCCGATGAGCATTGCTTGCAAGCCAAAGTCAGCAATTTCTTTTCCGGCATCATCTGTAGTTACTGACCATTCAAAATTTGTAATGAATCCGAGTCCTTGTTCTTTCAGAGTGCTAAAGCCTTTAAGTAACAAGAACGCTGCAATCAGTGCGAGAATCACGAGCGCCGAGAAACTAAAGGCGGTCACAATCCCGCGGAAGATTTGATCAGAAACCCGAGGCTTCGTCGTAATCTTGCGCGCCGGCGGGATTACCTTCGCAGGAGCATCAATTGACATGTGGGCATCCTTCAGGCAACCCGTGTAATAAGAAAGGATTCATGGTTAACAGCAGGTGAACGGACCCTGAATTATCACCCGAGCCGGCATAACCCTTACCCTTGCGCCTATGGCCACCGAACTCCCCCACTTGATCTGGATTGATTGCGAAATGACCGGGCTGGATCTGGCCGCCGATGCCCTAGTTGAGATTGCAGTCCTAGTGACTGACTCAGAACTCAATGTCATCGGAGACGGAATCGATCTCGTGATTCAAGCAACCCAAGAGCAACTAAGTGCCATGGGAGATTTTGTGCGCCAGATGCATACGAGCTCGGGCCTGATCACCGAGATACCCAATGGCATCTCCATTGAAGCTGCCCAGGAGCAGATACTTACTTATCTGCAAACAGCTGGATGCGAAGCAGGTAAATCTCCACTAGCCGGAAACTCAGTCTCGGTAGATCGCAACTTCATCGCTCGTGACATGCACGCACTCAATGAGTTCCTTCACTATCGCACCATCGATGTCTCATCAGTTAAGGAACTTGCCCGCCGTTGGTATCCCAAGACCTACTTTGCCGCCCCAGCCAAGACCGGTAATCACCGCGCACTGGGAGATATCCGAGACTCCATTGCTGAACTGGCGTATTACCGTCAGAGCGTATTTATCCAAAGCGAGCCGGGGCAGGTAAAGTAGCCTCTGCACAGCACATGGTGGGCGTAGCTCAGCTGGTAGAGCACTCGGTTGTGGTCCGAGATGTCGCGGG
>CAIXKQ010000081.1 GCA_903920065.1 uncultured Actinomycetes bacterium | reverse complement strand
TGCACTCTTTCCGCGACTCAAAGAACGCCGTAAGCAATTAGCAGGCACGCTATCTGGCGGGGAACGTCAGATGTTGGCTATTAGCCGCGCCTTGGTCTCGCGCCCACAACTGCTTCTTCTCGATGAACCATCACTGGGTCTAGCACCTCTTGTTGTTGAACAGATTATTGATTCGGTAAATACGTTATGCCGCAGCACTGGGCTTTCAGTTTTGCTTGTTGAGCAAAATGCCAATACCGCACTCGGTGTTGCAGACCACGGTGTGCTTCTCGCACTTGGAAAAGTTGTGGCAGATCGCCCGGCAGCAGAGCTTAAAGCTGATGCAAAACTACGCGCTGCATATTTGGGGTATTGATGAATACTTTCTTTGCAGCCCTATCTTTAGGAACATCGCGTGGCGCGATCTTCGCACTCGTTGCACTCGGTCTTGTCATTGTCTGGCGCGGTGCTGGCATCGTGAACTTTGCCCAAATGGGGCAAGCGATGTTTAGTACCTATATCGCTTCAACACTGATTACTAACGGCTATTCATATTGGCTTGCCTTCTTTGTAGCACTTCTTTCTGGAGCCGTACTTGGCGCACTCCTTGATATTTTCATCATGCGACCGCTGTCAAATAAGAAACAGAGTGAGCTCCTGAGCAGTGAATCAATGCGCGCAGCGGTTCCTGTTATTGCATCCCTTGGAATCCTGGGCGCACTGCAAGCACTTGCCGGAATTATCTGGGCTGCAGAAGAACGAGGTTTTCCGGCACCAGCAAAGCAGGAAGGCTTCACTGTGGCCGGCAATGTTTTGCCCTTTACATCCTTTGACGTATTCGTTGTGTGCGTCGTAACACTGACTCTGCTCGTAACAACACTGTTCTTTACTAAGACCGGTATTGGTCTTGCCATGCGCGCAACAGCGCTTAATCAAGAAGTAGCAAAACTCAGTGGAATTCGAACAAATCGCACCCGCACGATCAGTTGGGCTATATCAGGTGCAGCATCTTCACTTGCTGGACTTCTCATTACCCCAACTTCGAACTTATCGCCGAACACGTTAGACCTAGTTCTGATTGTGGGCTTTACGGCAGCCGTTGTGGGAGGACTCGATAGTCCGGTAGGAGCAGTACTAGGAGGCTTCATTCTCGGAATGGTCATTTCATTTGTGACCTTCTATGACACTCCAGAAGATGTATTCCTGGCTATCTTGGCGGTGCTTCTCCTGGTTTTGATCATTCGCCCGCGCGGCATTCTCGGATCAAAGGATGCGCGCCGTGTCTAATCTCAAAGTGAAATCAATAGCGCGCACCAGCCTGATTCGTACTCTAATTTTCACTGCTCTCATTCTGTTGGTTGGTGCACAATTCGATGCCTACAACCAGGCCCAATTAGCTGTAGTTCTAATCTTGTTTATTGGCGTTCTATCAATCACGCTGCTGACTGGAATTTCAGGGCAATTGTCCTTGGGGCAAGGCGCACTGATGGCGGTGGGCGGATATTCCACAGCGCTGCTGATGATTAATTACAAGCTTTCACTCTGGGTTGCGATTCCGCTATCAATTATTTCTTCAGCCATTGCTGGCCTTTTACTTGGTGTTGCGGCAGCTCGATTGCGTGGTCCCTACTTAGCTGGAACAACGCTGGTCATAGCGCTGGCAATTCCAACTATTGCAAATAGATTTATGTCAGTCTTTAAAGGCGATGAAGGGTTGCAGGTAGATGTGGGATACCCACCACAGTGGTTCTCCAATCTCTTTGGCGAACCCACATATGAACAATGGCAGCTCTATGTGGCGCTGCCATTTGCAGCGGTAGCACTCTTTTTTGCATCCAACATTCTCTTATCGCGCACCGGGCGGATGTGGCGATCTGTTCGAGATCATGAAAGTGCGGCATCGCTAACCGGTGTTAACTTCTCGCGTCAGAAGATTTATGTTTTTGTTTTCTCATCAACATTTGCCGGATTATCTGGCGCCCTCTATGGGCTTCGTGGATTAGTGGGCCCGAGCGTCTATCCAGTTT